>CAYUKE010000028.1:0-15936 GCA_964445185.1 uncultured Geminicoccaceae bacterium | reverse complement strand
GGTGGAGGCCGTCGGAAAAGCGTCGACCCTCCATCATGCGGCCGGTGAACTCGTCGACGATGATGACCCGCCGCTGGCGGACCAGGTAATGGACGTCGCGGGTGAACAACTTGTGCGCGCGCAACGCTTGCTGGACGTGATGGACCAGCGGCACGTTCTCCAGATCATAGAGGTCAGGGCCCCGCAGCAGCCCGCTCTCGCGGAGCTTCGCCTCGATCTTCTCCGAGCCTGGCTCCGTCAACGAAACCGCACGCTGCTTTTCGTCGCCCTCGTAGTCGTCCGGCTCCAGCGACGGGATCATCGCGTTGATGCCGGTGTAGAGATCCGATTTGGTGTCCGCCGGACCCGAGATGATCAGCGGTGTCCGCGCCTCGTCGATCAGAATGGAATCGACCTCATCGACGATCGCGAAGCAGATCCCGCGCTGCACCATCCGCGCCTTCGCGAGCTTCATGTTGTCACGAAGGTAGTCGAAGCCGAGCTCGTTGTTGGTGCCATAGGTGATGTCGCAGGCGTATTGGCTGCGCCGGGTCTCGTCGTCCATGTTCGGGACGACGACGCCAACGCTGAGGCCAAGAAATTGGTAGATCCGTCCCATCCACCCAGCGTCGCGGCGGGCGAGGTAATCATTGACGGTGACGACGTGGACGCCGGCACCGGCGAGCGCGTTGAGGTAGACGGGGAGGGTGGAAACGAGGGTCTTCCCTTCGCCGGTCTTCATCTCGGCGATGCGCCCCTGATGCAGCACCATGCCGCCGAGCAGCTGGACGTCGAAATGCCGCTGCCCCAGCGTCCGTTTGGCCGCCTCGCGAACGGTAGCGAACGCCTCCACCAACAGATCGTCCAGGGTTTCGCCGGCAGCGAGCCGCTCGCGAAACCAGTCGGTGCGGGCGCGCAGTGCCGCGTCGTCGAGGGCCTCAAGGTCAGTCTCCAGGGCGTTGATCCTGTCGACTTGCGGTTGGAGGCCTCCGAGGTAACGGTCGTTCGCCGAGCCGAGGAAGCGCTTGGCGAGGGCTCCGAACATGGTTGCTTCATCTCCACGGCGGACGAGTCCGGGCAAACGCGTCCAGGGACGCCGGAGATAAGGACGCGCCCGCGGCAAGTCAACGCGGCCCGCCGCCGGCGGTGGATGCTGCTGCGATGTCTCGGTGCACTATGGGTGCTGGTTGCGGCGCTGACGGGACCGGCGTTCGCCAGTCCCGGGTTCGAACGAGCGGCGCTTGCCGTTGCCGGCATCGCGCGCGCTGCGGGCGACGTCGGCCCCTGCAGCGCAGTGTTCGTTGCAGCCGACGTCGCCTTAACCGCGCGGCATTGCATTCTCGGCGATGATCGTGCGCGGCCAACCGACTTCGTGGTGGTGAGCCGAGCCGGCCGGCATCCGGTAGTCGGGTATGCCGTTGCCGCCACCTCGCCGGTCGACGGCACGGGCCGCCTGGTGGCGCCGCAGCACGACTGGATAGAGTTGCGTGTGTCGGGACCCGCTGCGCCGGCGTTAGTCGCCGTGGCTGGGCGCGCCGGACTGGTTCTGGCCGCGTCCGGCGACGGGCTGGTCAAGCGCGGGTGGGGCACGGAAGCAGGCCGTTGCGTCGTCCTTGACGTGGCGATGACGGAGGGCGCCTTCGCCTTCCGCTGTCCGGGCGGCGGCACTGGCGCGCTCGGGCCGGGCCGGTCGGGGAGCCCGCTATTTGTGGTTACGCACGCCGGCGTTGAGGCGGTGGGAATCCACGTCGCGGCAGCGACGCTTGCCGGCAGGCGCTTCGGTATAGCGGTGTTGCTGAGGCCAGAATTGCCTGAAGGTTGAGCAACTGCCGGTTAGCGCGGCAGCGCCGCCGTCGGGCGGCGGCAGTCTTTCGTGCTTAATCGGCCTCAACGATGCCCTGACGTATGGCTCCGGGCCGCGCCACCGGGCGTCGATCCGTGGTAATCAGGAAGTTGTCGAAATCATCGGCTGTCGACACTCGCGGATGGTGAGGATGGCACGAGGGTTGCGCAGATGCAACAAAGCCTGTCGAATTGGGTTGCGGAGGGCGCCTGATGCGCCACGGAATGCGTACGGAGCTGAGGTTGTCGTGACGTCATCACAATTGTGGGCGATAAGAAAAAACCTGGCGAGGACGCCGGGGGCCGATGGGTCCGTTCCGGCCTCTAGAGCTTCAGACACGTTACCGGTCGTCGGCCCCGCGCAGAAGGACGTGGCATTGTGAGCACCATATTTCCGATGCACCGTGCGGTCGTCCCGAACCGGCAGCAGCCTCGGGCGCTGCGCGCCGGTCACATCGTCGAGCTCGGCCTGCGGCTGGGCGATGTCCTCAGCATCTTCGCCAGCGCCTCGTTGGCGCGCTGGCTCGTCGCCGGCGAAGGTCTCGGCCTCGACGACGCCATGATGGTTGTGACCACAACGCTGCTGGGGCTGATCGCGTTCTCGAGCCTCGGGCTGTACGATCCACAGCGGCTGCGCGGGCCGGAGGCCCAGTCCGGGCGGCTCGCAGCGGGTTGGCTCGGTGTCGTCGCGGCGGCGGTCACGCTCGCCTTCCTGATGCAGCCCGGCGCATTGCCGGCGCGCGACTGGGTCGCCGTCTGGACGGTTCTTGGCCTGGGTGGCCTGTTTGCGACACGGACGGCGCTGAGTGCCTGGGTCGACCGCCAGCGGGGCCTCGGGCGCATGGGCTGGAACGTCATCGTCGTCGGCAGCGGCAGCTGGGGACACGAGGCGCGGTCGCGCCTCGACGGGGAGCGGTTGGAGACGCAGGTCGTCGGTTATCTCGAACTCGACAACCCCATGGATCCGGCGGCGGTCGAGGGGGCGCTGAGGCAGCAGCTGGCAGCCAAGCCGATCGACCTTGTGGCGTTGGCGCTTGATCCGCGCGACGCTGGCCGCGTGCCGGAGATCGTTGGCCTCTTGCGCGATTTTCCGGTCGAGGTCGGCGTGCTGCCCCAGATCGCGGGTGGTCATCTGCCCACGCTGGGCCACCGGCGCATCGGCGACGTGACCAGCATCACCTGCCTCGAAAAGCCGATCGATGGCTGGAACTGGCATCTGAAGTCGGCGTTCGACCGCGTCGCTGCGGCAGGCCTGCTGGCGTTTCTGGCACCGTTGCTCGTGGTCATCGGCGTCGCGGTTAAGGCGACGAGCACGGGCCCGGTGTTCTTCAAGCAGACGCGGCTTGGCTTCAACCAGCAGCCGATCGATGTTTTCAAGTTCCGGTCGATGTACACCGACCGCTGCGATCGCACCGATGCGCGCGAAGTGCGGCAGGCAACGCGCAACGACCCCCGGGTGACGCCGCTTGGTGCTTTCCTGCGACGCACCAGCCTCGACGAGCTCCCCCAATTGTTCAACGTCCTGCGTGGCGAGATGTCCCTCGTCGGACCCCGTCCGCACGCGGTGGCGCATGACGAATACTATGCAAGCCTCATTGATGGTTATCTGGGTCGCCATCGTGCCAAGCCCGGAATCACCGGGTGGGCGCAAGTGAACGGTTATCGCGGCGAGATCTTCTCACTTGAGGACATGCGACGTCGCATCGAGCTTGACCTTCACTACATCGATAATTGGTCTTTGTGGTTGGATATCCGGATTCTGCTGCAAACGGTGATGGTTTGCTTCCGCGACGAGAACGCTTACTGAGGCCGAGTCCAAAAGTATGGCGGTGACGCGTCTAACGTGCATGTCATGTGCGTCGCCAGGATATCTGAACTAATCTCGCGATCTCGGTTAGCCGTTCGGATGTTCAGCGTCGGAGCGCTTCCGTCTAGCCGCGGAGGATATCATGTCGGCGCGTCCCGCTTTCCGCTTCCTCGTGATTGCCCTGGTTATCGGATTGGCTGCCTGCAGCTCGCCGGAAGAGCGCGCTGCCCGCTACCTGGAAGAGGGTCAGGCGTTTCTCGCCGACAACGATCTGGACCGCGCTCGGGTCAGCTTCCGCAACGTGCTGCGGATCGAGCCGCGTAACGCCGCGGCCCTGTTCGGCATGGGGCGGATCCACGAGGCGAACGAGCGCTACGATCAGGCGTTCGCCGCCTATCGGGCTGCGGCGGAGGCGGATCCAGCCAACCTCGAGGCGCACAACGCCTATGCCGTCCTCGCCCTTTCGGGCGGCGCGATCGACGTCGTCCGTGACGCAGTCGTCAGCATCCGCGAGGTCGATCCCGAGCACGCTGATGGTTTGGCCCTCGCCGCCGCACTTGCTCTGCGCGAAGATCGCCCGGATGCCGCTGCCGAGCTAGCAGCGCGCGCGTTGGTCCAGGCACCTGGACATGTCAACGCGACTTCGGCGCTTGCCGGCGCGGCCAACGCGCGGGGCGACGTCGCCGCTGCGGTCGCCGTCATCGACGAAAGTTTCGCCGCGCACGGGCACAACGTTCCGCTGTCGCTGCTGAAAATCCAGTTGCTGGCGAGCACGGGCGATACCGACGCCGTCGCCGATGCGTTCCGCGCGTTGGTTGCCTTCGATCCGACGAACGCCGCGTTTCGTCTCGCCTTTGCGGATTTCTATCGCAGCGTCGGCGACACCGCGTCCGCCGAGAGCATGCTGCGGGGCGCGGTCGGCGACCTCGATACCGATGCGACCGCGGCAGCGGCGCTGGTTCGCCTGGTTCGCGAGACGAAGGGCGTCGATGCGGCGCTCGCCGAGGTCGATGCCCTGACTGCGGCCGCGCCCGACGCCCATGCCCCACTGGCGTTTCTCGCCGCCGACATGTTGGTGGCCGAGGCGCGGTTCGAAGAGGCGACGACGCGGCTTGAAGCCGTGGCGGCGGCGGAGGACGTAAACTCTTCGAGCGCCCTCGATGCCGGGGCCGCCCTGGCCGCCGTCGACGTCGCCCGCGGCGCGCCGGATGCGGGGCGGGAGCGTCTTGACGCCGTGCTCGAGGCCGACCCCGGCCATCGCGGGGCGAACTACTTGCGCGGCGTGTTGGACTTGCAATCGGGCGCCGTCGACGAGGCCGTTGCCGGGGCGCGCGCCGCGCTCCGGCGTGATCCTGATTGGCTCCCGGGTCTCAAGCTGCTGGCCGAGGCCCACGCGGCCGCCGACTCGCCCGACCTGGCGATCGAGGCGTTGCGGCGGGCCGTGCAAACTGCACCCCGCGACGTCGAGGTGGCGTCGGCGCTGGCCGAGCTACTGACCCAGCGCGGCGACCTCGACGCCGCGGTGCGAATCTGGGATCTCGTTATCAACCAGTCGGCGGATCCCGGTGATGCTCTGTCGGCGACTGCGGAGATCGCGATCAGCCAGGCCGACTGGGCCCGTGCCAATACCGATATCGACCGCTTGCTGGAGACCCCCGGCGCCGAGCTGAACGGCACCCTGCTCGCCGGCTCGCTGCGGCTCGCGCAGGATGATATCGAGGGCGCGCGTTCCTGGTTCGAGCGTGCCCAGGCCATGGCCCCCGACGCGGCCGCGCCACTGCTCGGCCTAGTCCGCACCTATGTCGCCGAAGACGACCTCGATGGCGCGCTCGCGCGGCTGGCAGATCGCGTCGCGGCGCATCCCGACGACGCGCTCGCGCTCAGCTTGACCGCCCAGCTCTACGCCCGCGCCGAACGCTTCGACGAGGCGATCGCCGCCTACCGAGCCGTGATCGACGCCGCGCCGACATGGGCAACGCCCTACATCGAGCTCGCGGGCGTGCTCGAGCAACAGGGGCAGGTCGACGAAGCCCTGCACACGCTGGGGCGGGGCATCGATGCCAGCGGCGACGCAGGTGGTGACCTGCGCATCGCCCGCGCCTTTGTCGAGCAGCGAGCGGAGCGGTTCGACGCGGCGATCGCCACCTACGGACAACTCATCGCCGAGGGCGACGAACGCGACCTCGTCGTCAACAACTACGCGGCCCTGGTCGCCGACTTTGCCTTCGACGATCCCAAGCGACTGGGCGAGGCTGTCGCCTTGGCGCAGCGGTTCGAGGTCAGCACCGAGGCGTACTACCTCGATACGTTGGGCTGGCTCTACTACCGAGCGGGGGAGCCGCAGCGGGCCATTCCGTATCTGCGTCGAGCGGCGGCGATGATGCCCGACGACCCGCAGATACGTTATCACCTTGGAGCGTCATTGGCGTCGGTGGGAGAGACGGAGCGGGCGCGCGGCGAGCTCTTGCGGGCGCTGCGACAGGATGCTGCCTATCCGGGTGTGGTCCACGCGAGCAGCCTTCTCGACGAGCTCGAAGCGGAGGCTGCGGCCGCCGCGGCGGCGACGAGCGATCCGTCGTAGCCTGTCCGCCTGGCGTTGGCGCCGCGGTCGCGGCGCGCTCGTTCAGGTCGGCGCGCGCGCGGCCGACGCGACCCCGCCGATAAGGTTGCGCGTCGCGAAGTCGACCAACTCGTCGGGGCGCGCCTCTGGCGCGACGACGTCGAAATCGCCGTCGATCCGCAGCATCGCGATGCCGTGCACGAGCGACCAAAGCGGCAGGGCCAGGCTGTGGAGGTCTTCAGTTTCGAGACCCTGGGCGGCCCGCAGGAGCGCGATCCGCTCAATGAGTGTGCCGAAGCAGTCGTGCCCGGCCACGCGCGACAACGAGTCGGCGCGCTGCTCCGTCAAACCGCCGAACATGAGCCGGAAAACTTCGGGCTCGGCGATGGCGAAACGAACGTAGGCACGGCCGATGGCGACCACGTCGTCGACCGTGCCCGGTGCACCGCGTTCCGTCGTAGCGGCGCGCATGGCCGCGGTCAGGCGTTCGAAGCCGCGCGCCCGGACGGCGTCGAGAAGTGCTTCCTTGTCGGTGAAGTGGCGGTAGGGCGCGGCTGCCGTCACGCCGGCCATTCGGCTCGCATCCGCCAAGTTGAAGTCGCGCGGTCCATCTCGGGCGATCAGCGCCTCGGCGGCTGCGATGAGGGCGGTTCTGAGATCGCCGTGGTGATAGCGGCGCTTTTTCGGCGTTGACGCTTCCGACATGACGCGCATGTGCCCCGAGGGCTTGCATGTAAGCGAGCGTAACATATCTTGCGGCGTGTCACACGGCTGGAGCCGGTCATGCTGCGGATCTCCCTCCTGGTCGTCGCCTTGGCCGCCGGCGCCGTCGCTGGCGGCACGGCGCTGCTCCATCTCGCCGCCGCCGACGTCGGCGAGGAGACCGCGAGCGCGAGGACGCCGCTGCCGCAACTGGTGACGCGACCGCTGGCGCGTGTTGACAGCTTCGAGCGCGCCGCGCGCTACGCCGGCCGGATCGAGGCTGCGCGTGAGACGACGTTAGCGTTCGAACAGGCGGGCGAAGTGGTCGAGGTCGTCGTCGACGAAGGCGCGTCGCTGCCGGCGGGCGCGGTTGTTGCGCGCCAGGACGTGCGTATCCGCGAGGCCGAGCGGCGGCGGCTGGTCGCCGAACGCGAGGCGCTCGCCGCCGAGATCGCCCTCGCCGAGCGCACCGAGCAGCGGCAGCGGACCCTTGAGGGGCGGGGCTACTCGGCGACGCAAGCCTACGACGAGGCCCGGTTCGGGCGTAGCCGCTTGGTCGCACAGGCAACCGCTGTCGACGCGGCGATCGTCCGCATCGATGTCGAGATTGAGAAGGCGGTGCTGCGCGCGCCCTTCGCCGGGACTATCGCCACTCGCTACGTTGATGAAGGGACCGTGGCGGCGGGCGGTCAACCGATTGTGGACCTCGTCGAGACCGGCCGGCTTGAGGCACGGATCGGTGTGCCGCCCGAAGTCGCCAGGCGGCTTCCACCCGGTGCCGAGTTGGCAGTTGCTGCCGGTTCGGAAGGGCCAGTGCTGGAGGCGCAGCTGCTCGCGCGGCGGCCTGATCTGGAGGGGCGGACGCGAACGGTTCAGCTGCGCCTGGCGATCGACCCGGGGTGGGCCCCACCGCTCGGCACCTTGGTGACGCTCGAGCTGAGCGAGCAGGTTCTGAGCCACGGCTTCTGGGTCCCGACCCGCGCCCTGGAGAGCGGCCCGAAGGGCCTGCTGCAGATTCCGCTGGCCATCCCCGACGGTGACGACTGGCAACGGTCGGCAGCAAGCGTGCAGGTCGTCCATGCGGAGACGGATCGAGCGTTTGTCGACGGGCCGGTGCCGGCGGACGCTGAGCTCGTGGTCGCCGGCGCGCATCGCGTGCCGCTAGGCGCCGCGGTCGCGCGCGTTCTGGAGCCGGCTCGGTGACGACGCTCAGCTACCGCGACCTGCGCCTCCTCGGCCTTGTCGTTGCCCTCGTAATTGCGACCGGGTTCGCCGCGCTCGCGACGATCGGCCGGCAAGAGGATCCGACGATCACCAATCTGTTCGCGACGATCGTCACGCCGTTTCCGGGCGCGGATCCCGCCCGCGTTGAAGCCTTGGTCACCGAGCCGATCGAGCGCGAACTGCGCGAGATCGCGGAGATCGATGAGATCGCGTCGAGCTCGCGCCAGGGTGTCTCCGTCATTACCGTGGAACTCTCCGCGTTCCTTGCTGACGCGGAGCTGCCGGTCGCTTGGTCTGAGATCCGCGACGCGCTCGACGACGCAGCGCTTGCGCTCCCCGCGGGCGTGCCCGACCCGGAGTTCGACAACGAGCGAACCGGCGCCTACACGCTGCTCGCGGCCGTTCGCGCCGCGCCCGACCTCGACGCGCCCGCGGGCGTGCTGCGGCGGCACGCGCTTGTCCTCCAAGATCGCTTGCGCGCGGTCGTCGACACCGAGGTGGTCGACCTCTTCGGCGCTGCCGAGGAGGAAGTCGTCGTCGCCGTCGACAGCGTGCGCCTCGCCACAGCCGGCCTCGAGCCGGCTGCGGTGGCGGCGGCGATCCGCGCCGGCGACGCCAAGGTGGCGGCAGGCCGGGTCGATGGGACGGCAACGCGGTTGCTGGTCGAGGTGGCGGGCGAGATCGACGCACTTGAGCGGATCCGCGATCTGCCGCTGGTCAGCGCCGTCGACGGGACCACGCTGCGGGTTGGCGACATCGCTACGGTGCGCCGCGGTGTGGCAAGCCCACGCGCCAGCATGGCGCTCGCCGACGGCCGCGAGGCGGTGATCGTTGCGGCCCGGATGGAACCCGATCGGCAGGTCGATGCCTGGACCCGAGCGGCGACGGCCGCCATCGACGCGGCGCAGGCGGAACTCCCGGCGGGCCTCGAAGTGGCCGTTTTGTTCGATCAGAGCGGCTACACGGCCGCGCGCTTCGCCGAGCTTGGGCGCAACATGACGCTCGGGGTCAGCGTGGTCATCGCCGTGCTTGTCGTGACGGTCGGCTGGCGCGCCGCGCTGATCGTGGCTCTCGTCCTGCCTTTGAGCGCCCTGCTGTCGATCACCGTCCTGCAGCGGGTCGGCGTGCCGTTGCACCAGATGTCGGTCACGGGCCTCATCGTCGCGCTCGGGCTCCTGGTCGACGCCGCCATCGTCATGACGGACGAGATCCGGCGTCGCATCGCTGACGGCGATGCCCGCGTCGAGGCGGTGCGCGCGAGCGTGCATCGCTTGGCGGTGCCCCTCCTCGCCTCGACGGTGACCACCATCCTCGCCTTCTTGCCGATGGCTCTGTTGCCCGGCCCTGCCGGCGACTTCGTCGGGTCGATCGCGACCGCCGTCATCGTCATGCTGACCGCGAGCCTCTTGTTGGCGCTCGTCGTCACGCCGGCGCTCGCCGGGCGTCTCATGCCGGCGCCCGGTGCGCGCGGGAGCCGATGGCGCGACGGCATCGATGCCGGCGCTGTCGGCCGCCTGTTCGCCCACGCCGTCCGCGCCGGCATCGCGCGTCCGGTTGCGGCGATCGCTGTGGCCCTCGTTCTACCCCTGATCGGCTTTCTCGCCTTCCCGACGTTGACGGCGCAGTTCTTCCCGGGCGTCGACCGCGACCAGTTCCATGTTCAGGTCCGTCTCGACGCCGGGGCATCAATCGACGCCACCGAGCAGTTGGCGCGGGAGATCGGTGCGGAGCTGGCTGCGGCGCCTGAAGTGGCACGCGTCCATTGGCTGATCGGCGAGAGCGCTCCCAGCTTCTACTACAACATGCAGATGGACCAGGACGGCGTTGCCCGCTTCGCCGAGGCGCTGGTGACGACGACCTCGGCAGAGGCGACAGTCATCGCCGTTCCTCGTCTACAGGCGGCCTTGGATGAGCGTTTTCCCCGGGCGCAGATCATTGTCCGTGACCTGACCCAGGGTCCGCCGGTGGCCGCGCCGGTCGAGCTCCGGGTGGTTGGCCCCGAGCCGGACGTCTTGCGGGTAGCCGGCGATGAGCTGCGCGCGATCATGGCGACAGTGCCGACGGTCACGCACACCCGTGCCTCGATCGCCCCGGCGGCGCCGCAGCTGCGCCTCGACGTCGACGAGACGGCGGTGCGTCTGCTTGGCCTTGACCTCGCGCGTGTCGCCGCTCAGCTCGACGCTGCCCTCGACGGGGCCGTCGGTGGCTCGCTCGTCGAAGGCAGCGAGGAGCTGCCGGTTCGTGTCCGGCTTGGCGATGGCGAGCGGGGCGACGCTGGTGCTGTCGCCGACATCGTGCTGCTGCCCGCTGGCAGCGACGCCACCAGCGGCTTTCCAGGCGTGCCGGCGAGTGCCATCGCCGACCTGCGTCTGGTCCCTGGCGAGCCGGACATCACGCGTCTAGACGGCGAGCGCGTCAACACCGTGCAAGGCTTCATCCGCTACGGTGTCTTGCCCGAGGAGGTGCTTGGCGACGTTCTCGACGCGGTGGCGGCATCCGGCTGGCGCCCGCCGGTGGGCTATCGGCTCGACCTCGGCGGTGACAGCGACGCACGTGCGGAGACCGTTCGCAATCTGACGTCCTCGCTCGGTCTCGTCCTCGCCCTTTCGGTCGCCACGATCGTGCTCACCTTCCGCTCCTACCGGCTATCCCTCATTGCTGGCGCGGTGGCGCTTCTCTCAATGGGACTAGCGCTGCTGGCGCTCGCGTTGTTCGGCTACCCGTTCGGCATCCAGGCCCTGATTGCGGTCATCGGCTCGATCGGCGTGTCGCTCAATGCTGCGATCATCGTGCTCACAGGCCTGCGCGATACGCCGGCGGCGCGGGCGGGCTCGGTGGACGCGATGAGCGAGGTCGTGCTGCGGTCGAGCCGGCACATCTGGTCGACGACGCTGACGACGTTCGGTGGCTTCCTGCCGCTGATCCTCGCCGGCGGCGGCTTCTGGCCACCCTTCGCGATGGCCATTGCCGGCGGCGTCCTGTTTTCGGTGGTGCTCGCCTTCGCCTTCACGCCGGCGATGTTTGCGCTCGTCTACGCCCGCCGAGGCGTGGCTCGCCAGTCGGCGGAGGATGCCGTCCCGCTCGCGCGCGCGGCCTGAGGAATGCGCATGTGATTGTCAAACTGCAGGCTTAGCGTTCAAACCGACGATAGCGGCGAGCCGCTGTGACGACGGGAGACGACCATGAGCACCGACGAGCGCGAACTGGCGAGCAAGACCTGGGTCGAGGCGGAGCTCGAGGACAGCTTCGACGAAGAGCTCGAGATGGAGATCGACGACGAGCGGATCTCCCGCGAGCTGAAGACGATCACCGACCTCCGCCACAAGTCGACTCTCGATCGGCGCACCTACTTCCACGAGCTGTTTCGCCTCCAGGCGGAGCTCGTGAAGCTGCACGACTGGGTCAAGCACACTGGCTACAAGCTTGTCGTGATCTTCGAGGGCCGTGACTCGGCCGGCAAGGGCGGTGTGATCAAGCGCATCACGCAGCGTCTGAACCCCCGAGTCTGCCGCGTCGTCGCCCTCCCGGCACCGAGCGACCGCGAGAAGACGCAGTGGTACTTCCAGCGCTACGTCCCGCACCTGCCCGCCGGCGGCGAGATGGTCCTGTTCGACCGCTCCTGGTACAACCGTGCCGGGGTCGAGCGCGTCATGGGCTTCGCGACGCCCGATCAGGTCGAGGAGTTCTACGGCGACGTGCCCGAGTTCGAGCGCATGCTCGTTCGCTCAGGCATCAAGCTCGTCAAATATTGGTTCTCCATCACCGATCAGGAGCAGCAGCTCCGCTTCCTCATGCGAATCCACGATCCGATGAAGCAGTGGAAGCTGTCGCCTATGGATCTCCAGTCCCGCGTCCGCTGGGAGGCCTACACCAAGGCCAAGGAGGACATGCTGGAGCGCACCAACATCCAGGAGGCGCCCTGGTTCATCGTGCCCGGCAACGACAAGAAGCGGGCTCGGCTCAATTGCATCGCCCACCTATTGAGCCAAGTTCCGTATGAAGAGGTTCCGAGCGAGTTGATCACGCTGCCCGATCGAGTCTTCAACCCGGACTACGAGCGCGAGGTCCTGCCACGCGAACTCTACGTCCCAGAGGCCTATTGAGGCGCGTTAGCCCATGCCGATCGCTTGCTTGTAGAGATCGAGGAGTTCTTGCTGCTCGAGGCGATCGTGCTCCTGCATCTTGCGCAGGCGGAGGACCTGCCGGATGATCTTGGTATCGAAGCCTTCGCCCTTGGCTTCGGTCATGACGTCGCGGATCTGCTCGGCGACGGCGGTCTTCTCCTCTTCCAGCGTCTCCAGGCGCTCGATGAAGCTGCGTAGGCGGTCGCCGGCGATCACGGCGTCGGACATGCGGCACTCCGGTGTGGCTTAGAAAACGCGAGCCGGGGATGTAGCCGGCGGCGTCCCGATCGCCAAGCCCTTGCCGGCGCGGCCTCCGCCTAGAGCGGGTAGGCGGTCGCCGCGCCTGCAAGCCCGCCGTGCAAGCCCATCAGGCGTTGCAGGTAGGCTCGGACGGGGTCGTCGTCCGCGAGCACCTTGAAGGCGCTCACCGACCGGACCCACTGGAACGCGCCAAGGACCATGTAGTCGGCATAGATCGGTGCGCTGCCGCCGAGGAAGGGCTGGCGCTTCAGCGTCACCCGCAGCGGCTGGAGCGCGGCACGAACGTCCTCGACCCGCTCCTCTCGGCCGGCCTGCACGTCCTCCAAGCGTCGGCCGAACCGCTGCTCGCGGCTCACGCGGAAGTAGGCTTGATCGCAATCCAGGCAGTGCTCGTGGATATCGAAGACGATCAGGCTCACCAGCCGCGCCTGCAGCGCTGCAAGCACCCAGGCATCGACGAATTCCGTCAGCGCTTCGGCCTCCGGGCTGCCGAAGAGTGGCGGTGCGTCGGGAAAGTGCTGCTCTAGATGTTGGGCGATCCGACCGCTGTCATCGATCAGCTGGCCGTCGTGCTCGAGAACGGGCACCGTCTTACCAACGCCGCCCCCGATCTCGCCGATGGCGGTGAAGGGCGTCGGCACCGTCTCGTAGGCGACGCCCTTGTGCGCGAGCGCCAACTTTGCCCGCCAGCAGCTCGGGCTGAAACGCCGATCGTCCCTGCCAACGAGGTCGTAGAGCTTGATCACCGAGAGGTCCCCCCAACCTGGTGTTCATGTCCGAAGCGCCCGACCCGGAAGCCGTCGCCGAACAGATCATGACGCTTGTGCACGCGCGGGGCGAGGGGCGTACGTTCTGCCCGTCGGAGGTGGCGCGCCGCTTGGCCACCGATTGGCGGCCGCTAATGCCGCTGGTGCGGGAAGTGGCGGCCGACTTGGCGCGCGCCGGGTGTCTGCGCGCCACGCGGCGCGGGCAGGTGGTCGATCCGGAGGCGTCCGGCGGCCCGGTGCGGCTGGGCTTGCCGCCCGGCTCAGGCGGAGAGTGACGCCGCTTCCAGCGGTTGCTCCGGAGTCGTACCCTCGGTTGCGAGCAACGCTTGCCAGCCAGCGCGCAACTCGGTGAAGCGGGTCACCAGCTCGTCGCAGATCGATGGGTCGTTCTGGATGTTGATGTCGTGCAACCGGCGGGTGAAGTGGGTGTAGAGCCGGTCGAGCGTGAACGCGATCTCACCGCCGCGCTCGTGGTCGAGGGACATTTGCAGGATGTCGAGGGCTGCGGCGATCTTCGTCGTCAGCTCGAACCGATCCTCGATGCGGTCCTCGAGGATCGCCGTCTGAGCTTCGCGCAGCTTGGCGATCATCGCGTCGTGGGCGGCGACTAGGGCGATAAGCGGACTGTCACCGGCCGCGGCGCCGTAGAGCTCGGCCGCCTTGGCGGCGCTGGGGGTCGGGTACATCGGCTTTCCTCGCCTCTGCCTATCTGTCCGCGGTCATCGCATCGGTTTGCGCGCGGATCTGTGACAGCATCGATTCGGAAAGTGAAAGAGCGGTTTCCAAACGCGCGAATTTCTCGATCAACATGAGACGATAGTCTTCCGCGCGGGCTTCGATCCTGGCGACATCCTCGCGCCAACCATCGCTCTGGGCGTTCGCCTCGTCGATCGCCTGCTGAATGGTGCCGTCGAGGCCGTCGACCGCCTGGTCGATGGCGTTGTAGAGGCGGTCGGCGATGCCTTGCGTGGCGGTCACGGTGATCGGGCCCGACGGGTCGCTGTCGCCGGTCCAGAAGAGCGTGAGGCCGTCAAAGGCGCTGCCGTCGGGTGCCTTCAGCGTGTCGCCGGACGCCTCGAGCGCGATCGTCGAGGTCCCGTAGCTCAGCGTCCAGAAGCCGGTGCCCGCATCCTTGCTGACCTCGAAGGTCGACGCGGGCAGGGCGTTCGAGTGTCCGTAGACAATAAGGTCGGGGTCGCTCGCCTCAGCGTTGAACTCGAACACCTTGCGCACGGCGTTCGGATCGGCGAGCAGCATCTCGTCGAGTTTGCCGACGTCGAGGCTCAGCCGGTTGTCTTCACCCATTGCGATGCCAAGCTCGGCAAGCGTCGTCGGCGCTCCGCTGGCGAGGCCCTCCACGGCGCCGCCGACCGCGAAGCCGAGTTCCTGGCCGAGCGAGCGCAGCAAGGTGTCCCCGAATAGCGGCGCGGCCAGTTCGTCGACCTCGCCGGCCTCGCTCACTTGGCGTTGGCTGTCGATGAAGTCGCGGAGTCCGTTGTAGGCGTCGATAAACCCGGCGATGGCCTCGCGCGCATCGGTGTAGTTCGCCTCGATCTCGACGGTGACTGTCGTTCCCGGCTCGGCCTGGTAGAGATCGATCGTGAGCCCGTCCATCAGATCGGTGATGGTGTTGTCGGCGCGAAAGACCTGGACCTCGTCGACATAGATCTCCGCATCCGCCGCATCGCCGAGCTTGTTGCCCGAGTTCAGCAAATCGAGCCGCGCCGTCGTCGCCGCGGTGCCACCGACCGAGATGCTGTTGGCGACACCGGTCTCCTCGCCGGTCAGGATCAGGCGGTAGTCGCCGTCGGCGACCTTAAGCACGCTGGCCTTGACGTTGGTGGTCGAGGTCTCGGTGTTGATGGCGTCGCGGATGTCGTAGACGGTCATGTCCTCGGTGAGCGCGATGTCCGCGGTGCTGCCGGTGCCGAGGCCGAGGGTGAGCGTGCCGGCGTCGGCCGCGCCCAGCGTCGCCGTCTCGCTGGCGAACGACGCGGACATGGCCTTGTGCGCGCTCGCGAGCGCCTCGACGCGCAGATCGAAGCTACCGACGTCGGCCCTGTTCGTTGCCTGGACACCCAAGAGGCTGGCGGGTGAGGTCGTGGTGTCGGAGCTAAAGTAGGCCGCCTTCTGCTCGAACAGGTTCTGCTCGACGCCGGTCAGGCCGGGCGGTCGGCGCAAGCCATCGAGCGCCGTCTGCATGCCGCCGAGAAGCGTCCGCAAATCGCTGTAGGCCGCGACCTTCGCGTCGTTGACCTGGATCTTGCTCTCGATCCTCAGCGCCGGGATCTTCTTCGCGTCGTAGAGGGCTTGGGTGAGCTGTTCGGTGTCGATCCCGGAACTCATCGAGGTCATGCGGACCGTGTTGGTGTTCGGGTCGATGCTCAGGTTGCCGACATTGAGGTCCGACACGGTCGTCTCCTCGCGCTCAGGCGTCGATCATGGTGGGCGGCGGGTCGAGCGGGGCGCCGGAGGCGAGGAAGCGAAGGAGCTGGTCCGGCGGCGTCTGCACGAGGATCCGACCTGACCACCGGTCGGCAATGCGGGTGACGAAGCGGCCCGTGCCTTCGTCGTGGAAGGAGGTCACCTCGAGGTTGCGCGAACCCGAGAAGGCTTTGGCGACGGCCTCGGCAGCCTTGATCGGGTCGGTGCCGTCGCCGAGCGGGTCGG
>CAYUKE010000027.1:0-16497 GCA_964445185.1 uncultured Geminicoccaceae bacterium | reverse complement strand
TCGACGGAGCAAGACGACGCTGATCGACTGCAAGGTGCAGATCCTGCGAGCCTTGCACGTCCTTCTGGGGCGTACGAAAGTCGAGGGCACGGTGGGCGATCTTGCTGTCGAGGTAGACGACTCGCTCGCCGAGCATGTCGGTCTCTGCTTGCCTTGCGGCGGTCCAGCGCTGGCCGTACCGCCGCTGCTGGAGCCCTTGGCGATGAACGAACTCGATCGCATAACGCAGCAGCCCGAGACCATGGGCGGGCGGCCGTGCGTGCGCGGCACCGGCGTGACCGTGGGCATGATCGTCGGGCAGACCGGGGCAGGCCGCTCGGTCGAGAAAGTTCCCGCCGACTACCCCTACCTCGAGCACGAAGACATCGCCCAAGCCCTTCGCTGCGCCGCTTGGCGCTCGGAGGAGCGGGAGATCGCATTGCCGACCGGATGAAGCTCCTGATCGACATGAACCTGTGGCCGCGGTGGTTGGACGTGCGCGAAGCCGCCGGGTTCGAAGCACGGCACTGGTCCGACGTCGGTTCTCTGGACGCAACCGATGTCGAAGTCATGAGCTTCGCTAGCGACGGCGATGTCGTCGTGCTCACCGACGACCTCGACTTCGGCGCGCTCCTTGCCCTCACCAAGGGCGCCAAGCCGAGCGTGGATCAGTTGCGCGCGGACGAGGTTCCGCCGGAAGCAACCGCTAGCGTTGTCGTCGGCGCCTTGGCGGAAGCAACCGCAGAGCGGGATCGTCGAGCGCTACGGACGATCAACACCGCACGCGCCGGCCTCAGCCTGCTGCCGTTAGTTCGAACATGATCAGGCAACTATGTTCGCCCCCCGCGGCGGCCGACACGACGCGGGCGCAAAGCGCCGCAAGCAAACCTAGCTGCGGCGCTCCAACCCCCAGGCCGAGGAGGCCCGAGCCATGACCTTCGCCCGCTATCCGAGCCTCGAAGGGGCTGTTATCTACGTCACCGGTGGGGCGTCGGGGATCGGTGCCGACATCGTTCGCGCCTTCGCCGAGCAGGGCGCACGGGTCGGCTTCGTCGACTTCGACGAGGCGCGGGCTACGGCGCTGGTCGATGAGCTGGGCGGCGGCGCCCGCTTCGCCGCGTGCGACCTTCGCGACATCGACGCGCTCCGCCGGGCCTTCGCCGAGCTGGGGGCGGCGATCGGGCCCGCCGGCGTGCTGGTCAACAACGCGGCGCGCGACGACCGTCACGGCTGGGGCGAGGTCACGCCGGCGTACTACGACGAGCGCATGGCCTCCAACCTCCGGCACATGTTCTTCGCCATCCAGGCGGTGGCGCCGGCGATGATCGACGCCGGCAAGGGCTCGATCATCAACTTCAGCTCGAACTCGTGGTGGGAGGCTGTTGGCGGCATGCCGGTCTACACAACGGCCAAGGCCGCCGTGCACGGCCTGACGCGGTCTTTCGCGCGCGACCTTGGCAAGCACCGGATCCGCGTCAACACGGTGGTGCCGGGCTGGGTGATGACCGAGCGGCAGCGGGAGCTGTGGGTGACTGAACAGGCGCTCGCCCGACACCTTGAGAACCAGTGCCTGCCGGACCCGATCGAGCCCGTCTACCTCGCCCGCATGGTGCTCTTCCTCGCCTCGGACGACGCCGCGATGTGCACCGGCAACAACTACATGGTGGAAGCCGGCTCGATCTGAGCCCGCGTCGGCTCAGCCCCGGGCAGCCGGACGCGCCGCCAGATCGCGGACCGCGGCAATGGCGTACTGCGCGCCGGTGACGGCGGTTAGCGCCGCCGCGAGCCACAGCAGCACGCTCCCGACGAGTGGGGCGCCCGGCAGAGCGGCACCGACGATGAGCACGGCCAGCGCCACCATCTGCACCGTCGTCTTCCACTTCGCGAGCCGGGTGACCGGCAGCGCCGGGCCTTGGCTGGCAAGGGCCTCGCGCAGGCCCGAGACAACGAGCTCGCGGAGGAGGATGACCAGCACCGGCACCATCGGTGCATCACCGGTGCCGAGCAGCACGACCAGGGGAGCGGCGACGAGCAGCTTGTCGGCGATCGGATCGAGGCAACGACCGAGCGCCGTGGTCTCGCCCCGCGCGCGCGCCAGCCGCCCGTCGAGCCAGTCGGTGACGGCGGCGGCGGCGAACAGCAGAAGCGCTATCCAGCGGGCGAGCGGCGCCTCGAACGACAGCAGGACCGTGATCGGCACCAGGGCCACGATGCGCGCCACGGTGAGCCGGTTCGGCAAGGTGAGCGCCAAGGCTCAGCCCTGCTCGTGAAAGTGGTCGTAGATCTGCTGCGCCACCTGGCGGCTGAAGCCGGCGACCTGCTCAAGGTCCTTGAGCCCTGCCTCCTGCACGCCGCGCGCCGAGCCGAAATGGGTCAGCAGCGCCTTCTTGCGCTTGGCGCCGATGCCGGCGACGGCGTCGAGCGGCGAGGTGGTCAACGCCTTGCCGCGCTTGGCGCGGTGGGTCGAGACGGCGAAGCGGTGAGCCTCGTCGCGCATGCGCTGGATGAAGTAGAGACCCGGCTCCCGCTCGCCGAGCGCCAAGGGCGGGCTGTCCTGGCGATGCAGCACCTCGCGCCCGGCGTTCCGGTCCGGGCCCTTGGCGACGGCGACGAGCGGGACGCCTTCGATGCCGAGCTCGTCGAGGACCGCCGCCACCGAGGAGAGCTGACCCTGGCCGCCGTCGATCAGGACGAGGTCCGGCCAATGCCCGCTCTGCCGCTCGGGGTCCTCCTTGGCGAGGCGCAGGAAGCGGCGCCGGAAGACCTCGCGCATCATCGCGAAGTCGTCGCCCGGAGCAGTCTCAACATCCTTGATGGTGAAGGTGCGGTAGGCGGTCTTGTCGAAGCCCTCGGGGCCGACAACCACGAAGCAGCCGGTGGCGTGGCGCCCTTGGATATGGCTGTTGTCGTAGATCTCGATGCGCTGTGGCGGCGTTTCTAGGCCGAGCGTCCGCGCGAGCGCCTCGAGCAGGCCGCGCTGCGCCGAGCCTTCGGCGAGCTTGCGGGCGAGCGCCTGCTCGGCGTTGTTGCGGGCGATCTGCACCAGCTCGCGCTTGGCACCGCGCGCCGGCACCAGCACCCGCACGCGCGCACCCGCCCGCGCCGTCAACGCCTCTTCGAGGAGCGTCTGGTTCGGCGTTGCCGCCGAGAGCAGGACCAGCCGCGGCGGCGTTCGCTCGCTGTAGAACTGGGCCGCGAAGGTCTCAAGCGCCTCGCCGAGCTCCGCCCCCTGTCCGGCGCTCGGGTAGTAGGCCTTGTTCCCGTAGTTCCGTCCGGCGCGGTAGAAGAACACCTGGGCACAGAGCTGGCCGCCCTCGGCATGGAGCGCGATGACGTCGGCGTCGCTGACCGCGTGCGTATTGATGCCCTGATTGGCGGTGATGTGCGCCATCGCCTTGATCCGGTCGCGGATCATCGCCGCTCGCTCGTAGTCCAGCGCCTCCGAGGCCGCCGCCATCTCAGCCTTCAGCCGTTCCTGGACGTCCGACGAACGGCCGGTGAGGAAGGTCCGCACCTCGTCGACGATGCGGCCGTAGGCGTCGCGGTCGATGCGCTCGACGCAGGGCGCCGAGCAGCGCTTGATCTGATACTGCAGACACGGCCGTGTCCGGCTCTCGAACATTGCATCGCTGCAGTTGCGCAAGGGGAAGGCGCGGAGCAGCGCGTTGAGGGTTTGGTTGACCGCACCGGCCGACGCGAACGGACCGAAGTACTCGCTGTCGGCCTTCTTCGCGCCGCGGTGCTTGCCGATCTGCGGGAAGGCGTGGCCGAAGCGGAGATAGACGTACGGGAACGACTTGTCGTCGCGGAGGACGATGTTGAAGGTCGGCTTGAGGCGCTTGATCAGATTGGCCTCGAGCAACAGCGCCTCGACCTCGCTCGCGGTCGTGACGAACTCCATCTCGCGGGTGAGCGCGATCATCCGGGCGATGCGGTTGCTGTGCCCCTGCCCCTTGGCGTAGGCCGCGACCCGCTTCTTGAGATCCTTGGCCTTGCCGACGTAGAGCACGTCGCCCTTGGCACCGAGCATCCGATAGACGCCGGGGCCGTGCGGCAGGTGCTTGACCTTGGCCGCGACGAGCTTGGCGCCTGCCAGGGGCGCGGGCGCGTCCGACGCGGTAGAAACGATGGCATCCATCACCCGAAGGTGGCATGGCGGCCACACCGGTTCAACGGCCGGCGCCCTAGCCCGAGATATTCGACCGTACGCAACAGACATTGCGCATGCCGCACTATCGAGGCACATGGCGAGCGATAAGAAGATCGCTGGGAGCACGCACATGGGGTTGTGGGATTTCGTTCGGGGCGCCGGCAAGGCGCTGAAGCCGGGCAAAGCAGAGGCGGCCGAGCCGGAGCCGCCGGCGGCCGAGGACCTGAAGGCCGAGGTCGCGGCGCTGGGCCTTCAGACCGAGGATCTGGACATCGCCGTCGAGGGCGACACCGTGAAGGTCACGGGCAAGGCGCCGAGCCAGGCGGAGAAGGAGAAGGTCATCGTCGCCGTTGGCAACGTCGCCGGCATCGCCAAGGTCGATGAGACGCTGGAAACGCCGGAGCCGGCGCCCGAGCCTAAGTTTCACACGGTGGAGAAGGGCGACACGCTCTGGGCGGTCGCTGAGAAGGCGTTGGGTAGCGGCGCGCGCTATCAGGATATCTTCGAGGCGAACAGGCCGATGCTGAGCGACCCCGATAAGATCTACCCCGGCCAGGTGTTGCGCATCCCGCAAGCCTGAGCCGCGCGTTCGAGCCGAGGGCCCTGCCGTCGTCGCGGGCGGCAGGGGCCTCGGCAGCGCGCGCAACGTGCGCCCAAGCGCTCAATCCGGCGATCGGCCTAGCCCGGCTCTTCGGCCGAGTTGATCTCGTCGCGTTGTCGTCGTTCACGCACATTCAACCTGTATCGGGCAGGCGTCGGACGCATGCCTGCGTCCCCCTTGGCGGAGACGCGATCGTTGAACGTCGATACCTACCTTACTGCGCACCCAATCCCGTCGCGGCCGTCGGACAAGGCGATCCGCGCCTATCTGCAGACCTACATCCAGACAGCGGCGCCCGGCGGCCTCGTCTTCACACAGGGCGCAGCACAGCATTTGGCGACCCTGGCCACCACCGCGGCCATGCGCCGGCAATCGATCCGCGAGCGACGCGGCGAGGTGGCGCTTGCCATGCGCAACCTCGAAGCGCTGGTCGCAGCGCTCGGTGAAGACGACCGCGACGAGCTGCCTGAGCACGCACAGCGGACGCTCGCGGCGAACCGGATCGACGCCCAGACGCTTCGCATTCTGGAGGCGCGCCAACTCTTCGCCAGCGTCCGGCCCTATGGCGCGCTTGCCGCGACCCTGGCACCGGCGGTGGCCGCACCGGTGGCGGCAAATGTCAACGAGCTGGCGGCGGAGAGGACCGCAATCGAAGCGCCGGCAACGCCGTCCGACGCCGTCGTGGCGTCACCGTCTCCGGTGGCCGAGCCCGAGGGCGAACCGACCGTCGACGCGACATCGGCAGCCAGCGACGCGACCGGCTCGACCGAGAGCGTGGCGTCCGAGAGCGTGGCGTCGGCGGAAACCGCAACCGAGCCAGCGTCTGCGCCTGCCGCCGCCCAGACCTCGGCCACGACAAGTGCCGTGGACGAGCCTGCGGCAGAGGTGATGGCGGGCGCGGACGACGCGGCCACGGAAGCGTCCTTGGGCGCGAGCGAAGCCACGGCATCCGCGGCGGCTGATCCTGTATCGGAGACCGGGACAGCAGCGCTGGATCCTAACCCGGTCGTCGCCCGGGACACGCCGGTGCCGAACGCGCCCGACGAACCTGCGGTCGCGGCGACAACGGCAGCGGGCGATGCCGCGACGGAGGTGCAAGCAGACGCGAGTACCGCGCCGGCAAGCGCGGACCTGACGGCCGCCTCATCGGAGCCTGTGGCTTCTGCTGCGGCGGATCCCGAGCCGGAACCGACGGCCGAGCCTGCCGTTGTCCAACCCTCCTCGCCGGAGAGCGCCGCGGACGCGCCTGCTGACAGCGTGACGCCGGCAGCGTCCGCGACGAACGACGCCGTGGGCACGCCCGACGATGCGGCGGCAGCCAATCCGGTGAGGCCGGCCCGGAGCGCCTGAGCTGGTTCGCCTAGGCCGGACGGGCGACTCGGGGCGGCGCGTCGAGGTCCGGCAACCGCGCCACCAGCAGGCCGATCGCCGGCAGGAGCGCGCACGCCGTGAACGCCGTGGTGATGTCGGTGGCGTCGGCGAGCCAGCCGACGCCGGCGGCACCGATACCGCCGGTGCCGAACGCGACGCCGAAGAACAACCCGCCGACCAAGCCGACGCGCCCGGGCAGCAGCTCTTGGGCGTACACGACGATCGTCGGGAACGCCGAGGCCATCACCAGCCCGACGACGACGGCGGTCGCCGCCGTGAGCCACAGGGGTAGGAAGGGCAAGGCGAGGCTGAGGGGAAGGACGCCCGCGATCGACAGCCAGAGGACGGGCTTGCGGCCGATGCGGTCGCCCAGTGGTCCGCCGAGGAGGGTCCCGGCAGCGACGGCACCCAGGAAGATGAAGAGGTGGATCTGGGCCGCCGGGACGGAGATACCGAACCGCTCGATGAGGAAAAACGCATAGTAGGAGCTGAAGGCGGCCGCATAGACGTTCTTGGAGAAGGTGAGCGCCACGAGGATCGCGATCGCCCAGGCGGCTTGGCGGCTGGGGACGGGCGGCGGTTCGGCCGCCTGCCGCGTCCGCCGCAGCTCAGCGACGTGCGCCCCGTACCATCGGCCGACACCGGCGAGCAGCACGATCCCGATGAGCCCGGCAAGCGCGAACCACGCCACGTGCGCCTGACCGAACGGATAGACGATCAGCGCGACCAGGAGCGGCGCCACCGCCTGGCCGCTGTTGCCACCTACCTGGAACACCGACTGAGCGAAGCCGTAACGCCCGCCGGCGGCGAGCCGTGCCACGCGCGACGCTTCGGGATGGAAGACCGAGCTGCCGAGACCGATCAGTACCGCCGCCAACAGCACGGCGGCGAAGCCCTGGGCCACGGCCAGCACGACGATACCGGCGAGCGAGAGCATCATGCCGACCGGTAGTGATTGCGGCTGCGGATGCCGGTCGGTGTAGAAGCCGACGGCCGGCTGCAGCACCGAAGCGGTCAGCTGGAACGCGAGCGTGATTAGCCCGAGCTGGAAGAAATCGAGGCCGAGCGGCTCCTTGATGATCGGGTAGACCGACAGCAGCACCGACTGCAGCACGTCGTTGAGCAAGTGGCCGGCGCTGGTGGCGAGGATGATTGGCAACACCACGGCGCTGCCGTCCGGCCGGCGATCAACCGCCAAGCGCGGCGCCTGTTGCAAACCCCACCGCCAAAGTAAACGCCTCGCCACGGTCCTCGAAATCGCGGAACCGGCCGTAGCTCGGGGCCGCCGGCGAGAGGAGCACGACGCCACCGGCGGCGGTTACCTCGCGGGCACGCTCGACGGCGGCCTCCAAATCGGCAACGACGTGGACGGTGAGGTCCGGCAGGCAGCCAGCGAGGTCGCTCGCCAGGCGTGCGCCGTTGTCCGGCATGGCGATGATCGTCGCCGGCCGTCGGGCCAGCGTGGCCGCGAGGACGCTGGTGTCCTGGCCGCGCTCCTGACCGCCGAGCAACAGCGTTACTGTACGGTCCGCAAAGGCGTCGAGCGCCGCCACCGCGCTCTCCGGCGTCGTCGAGATGCTGTCGTTGACCCAGAGCAACCCGTCGCGCTCGCCCAACACCTCCAACCGATGCGGCAGGCCGCGGAAGCTGGCAGCACGTAGCGCCAGGGCCGCCACGTCGGCGCCGGCGACGTCGAGCGCGGCCAGCGCTGCGGCGAGGTTGGCCAGATTGTGGTCGCCGCGCAGGGACCAGTTTCGGCGGTCGACGACATGGTCCGCGCCGCGCCGGACGCCGTCGGCCGCCGCGTGCCAACCGTCGTCGCGCCCGTACCAATGTGCGTGGGGCACGCCGGCGAGCCGCGCCAAAGTACCCGGGTCGCCGGCGTTGAGGAGGGCGACGGGTGCGAGCTCGACGAGCCGGGTCTTGTCGCGAAAGTACGCCTCGTGCGAGCGGTGCCAATCGCGGTGCTCGGGAAACAGGTTGGTCAGCAGCATGAGGTCCGGACCGTGATCGAGGTCCGCGATCTGATAGCTCGAGAGCTCCAGCACCACGGGCGCGCCCACGGGCGGCAGGGTCACCAGCGGCGCGCCGACATTGCCAGCGAGGGCGACGTCGGGGTCGCTGCCACGCCAGAGATGGGCGATCAGGCTCGCCGTTGTGCTCTTGCCTTTGGTCCCGGTGATGGCGAGGACGCGGCGCTCTGGGCGCTGCTCGAACCACAGGTTCGTGCTCGAGGTGACGATCGAGCCGGCGCGGCGCGCTGCCTCCACCTCGGGCCGATAGAGGCTGATTCCCGGCGACTTGACGACGACGTCGAAGCGGCCCTGGGAAAGGGCGTTTCGCCCGTCCTCACCGGCGAGGCTCGGCAGACCCTCGACGGCAGGCTCCGCCAGGTCGGTCACCACCGTCGGCACCAGCCCGGCGACGTGTGTCTCGAGGAAGCGCCGCGTCGCGCGACCCTCGCGGCCGTAGCCCCAAAGCGCCAAGCGGGTCCCGGCGCCGAGGCTTTCCAGTACGCTCAATGGTGGAGCGCCGCCCGCAGATCGTGCGGGACAAAGCCGTGGCCGTCAGCCTGCCGCACGGTGTCGAAGTAGGCGTGCAGCTCGTCGCGCCGATCGGCCAGCTCGCCGGCCAGCGTGCGGACGACGACGCGCTCGGCCCAATCCGACTGCGCCGCCAGCGCCATCAACGCCGCTGCCGCCTCACCGACCTCGCCGACACACTCGAAGGGCTTGTGGCCGGCGAGGCCGGCCAGCTCGCGAAAGCCCGAGAGCTGTCGGGGATCGTCGAGCAGGTCGCCGCCGAAGATCGAGACGAGCCGGTCACGGTCCATGAACGGCGCGAGCGCGAGAAAGACGAAGCGGCATTTGGGGCAATCGCGGCACCAACGCCGGTCGGGTCCCCGGGTGTTGAGGTGGAAGTTGCGATTGCAGCTGGCGAACGCGGTGTCGTAACGCGTGCTGCGGGCGAACCGCTCGGCGATCGCCAGCTCCGAAAAGGGGCGCAGCAGCGAGAACCAGTCCAGATCCCGGCTCACCCCGCGAGCGAGCTCGGCGCGCAGCAGCGCCTCGAAGGCGCTAGACTTGCTCCACTGATGATTCACGTCCGGCCCGCCATCGGCGAAGTTGCCAGCATCGGCCGAGCGCTCGTTCGACATGACGACACGATCGAAGCCATGCCATGCGGCGGCGAGAAGCGCCGCCAGCGAAACGATCGCCGTGATCGGCACGTGGCCGTTGAGTGCGCCCCGAGCGTTGAGGGCGAACAGGCCGGGATCGAGCGCGCGGGTGATCGTTACCGACGGCAGCCCGCTCGCCGCCATCGTCGTTGAGATCGGCCCTTTGGGATTGACCGCGAACAGCGCCTGCGGCTCGCCGACGCTGCGCAGCAGCTCGACCGTGACCAGCGAGTCCTTGCCACCACCCACCGGCACCAGCGCGCGCCGCGGCAGTTCGGTCACAACCGGGCGCAGCGCGCCGCGCGCGCCTATGAACCGCAGCCCCGCCGAAAGATCGAGCGCATTGCGATGCGCGAACTCGCCGAGGCCTTCCAGGTAGAGCTGGCGGAAGAAGGCGGCCGCATCGGTGTCGAGGTCGGTCGCGGTAAGGTCGAGGACGGGCGGTACGAGCGCCTTGAAATAGCTGATGCCGCAGGCGACGTGGAGGTAGCTCACGAGCCGCTCGGCCAGCGCGCGACGGTCGGCCTCGAGCGCGACCGGCGGCGGCCCCAGGGCGAACCGCTCGATGAAGGCCGGACCACCCGCGAACCGATAGGGAAGCAGGACGTCGCCACCGCCCGAGTCGAGCTGCGGCTGTTCGAAGACGAAGGCACCGACGTCCAACAACGGCGCCACGCTCACGCGCGCGCCTCCGCGACGAGTGCGTCGATCAAATCGCGGTGGACATCGGCATCAAGGTCGTCGCCCGACCGCGACGCGACGCGGCGTACCCCGTCAACGGCGCCGGCGGCGCAGATCGCGTCGAGAAGCCTGTCGTGTGCGGCCCCGTTCACGCGCCGCGCCGCGTCGGCGCCGCCTACGAGCAGCGCGAGCGCGGCCGCGCCCCAGTTCGCCACGCCTGCGACGATAAGCGCATCCGCCGGCACGCGGCATGCCACGGCCGCGCCATGCGCGACGTCGGCGGCAATGATCTCCGGGGGGATCGATCCCATCCCGAGTTCGTTGCCGCCGTCGCCGATGCCGATGCGGTAGGCAGGTGGGGTGAAGAAGCGCTCCAGCGGGGCGGTGTGGGCGGCGATGTTCTCACCACGGGCGTTGCGCGGGGCGCCACCCGCGCCGGGACCGCACCGCTCGATGCTGACGACATGGCTTGCCGGCGCGGCGGCGTGCCGCGCGAAGACCGCATCGATCGCCTCGCCCTCCTCGAAGCTGGCCGTGGCGACGACGTCGAGGGTGATCGATCGATCGAGATCGGCGGCCACTAGCGCTGCCCGGACGACGGGCGCACAGGGGTGATCGGTGACCACCCGGACCGGCACGCCGCGGTCAACCAGCGTGCCCGCAAGCAACGCCGCACCGATCGGACCGTCGGTCTCGGGCGCAGGCGGGTTGGCGCCCGGAATGTAGAAGCCCGTGATGAGGGTCACGGCGCCGGCACGCTCCAGCGCACCGGCAGCACGGCCGAGACCGCCACGGGCATGGCTGACGAGGGCCGAGATGTTGCGGCCGACGTCGCGGCCGACGCGCTGCTCGAGGCGGTCGGCGAGATTGGCGCCGGAGACTCCGATCATGCAGTTCCCTCCTGAAGGCGCAGTGCTACGCGAGCATTCGCGAAGGACCAAGGGACCGACAACGACCGGAGCAGGCCGCGACCACGCTTTCTCAGGCAGCAGTTAACGCAATCGTCAGAGGTTGTCGCGACATAGTGATTTTGGAGGCGGGCAAACCGAGCAGACGAGGCTTCAGAATGGTCTTTTGGATCGTTGCCACACCCATGGCCCGTGCGGATGTGGCAACCACGCCCAAGCAACGTTTCGGCCCATACGAGAGCGAGTCCGCGGCGTTGGCGGCGCTTCGCCGGATCCAGGACGGACAGGTCGGGACGAGCCCGGGCCTGCAAGTCGTGTGCGACTTTGCTTGAACCCATGACTCGTGCCGGCACAGGCAGCCTTGCGGTCGGTTTGGCGCGCGATTGTCGCTAGCGGGACGCCTGGACGCGGGCGATCGCTCACTCGGCAGCGGCGTAGCGGGCCTCGCCACCCGTGCGGATACACGTCTCAGCGCAGAACAGCCGGTAGAGCAACGCGATTACCTCGCGTGCCTCGGAACTGGCCAAGCGATAATAGATGAACTTCCCGGAGCGCCGCGTCTCAACGAGGCCCTCGGAACGCAGCTTGGCCAGCTGCTGCGACAGCGTCGGCTGGCGCAATCCGAGATGATCCTCCAATTCGCTGACACTTCGTTCGTGCCCATCAAGCAGGCACAAGATCATCAGGCGATCGGGATGGGTCAGCGACTTCAGGAAGCTCGCTGCACGGTGGGCGTTGTCCGCCATGGCCGCCGGATCGGGCGCCTGGCTCATTGATCGTCTCCCCCTCCTGGGTGGTCATCCCGCGGGATGTAGGGCATGTGCGTCATCGAGACCAACCCAGCTCAATTATCAACACTGTTGTCGGTTTTTGCGACAACGCTTTCGTGCAACGAGCGGGCCAACGGGAGTGGGACGATGCACGCGATCGTAATGCGCGGAACGGGTGGACCTGACGTTCTTGAGCTGGCCGAAGCGCCGCGCCCCGAACCCGGCCCGGGGGAGGTGCTGATGCGCATCGCCGCCACCGCCGTCAACCGCGCCGATGTCGCCCAGCGTCAGGGCAACTACCCGCCGCCGCCGGGCGAGAGCGAGCTTCTGGGCCTCGAGGCGGCGGGCGTGATCGAGGCCGTAGGCCCGGATGTCGATGGCTGGCAGCCCGGCGACCGGGTGATGACGCTGCTTGGCGGCGGCGGCTACGCCGAGTTCGCGGTGGCGCCGGCCAGCACGCTCCTCACCGTGCCGGACCGATTCGACCTTGTCACCGCCGCCGCCATACCCGAGGTCTTCATCACCGGTTATCTCAATGTGCTGCGCGAGGCGACGCTGCGGCAGGGCGAGCGCTTGCTCGTTCATGGTGGCGCCTCGGGAGTCGGCACGGCGACGATCCAGCTCGCCCAACGGCTCCGCGACTCGGAGGTGATCGTGACCGTCGGCAATGAGCATAAAGCCGAGGCGTGCCTCGGGCTCGGCGCCCAGCACGCGATCCTCTACAAATCCGAATCGTTCGCTGATCGCGTTCACGAATTGACGGCCAAGCGCGGTGTCGACGTCATCCTCGACCACGTCGGCGCCGCCTATCTCGCCGACAACCTGCGCTGCCTCGCGCCCTACGGCCGGCTCGTCATCATCGGCCTGCTCGGCGGCAGCAAGGCCGAGCTGAACATCGGCCAGCTGATGGTCAAGCGGCAGCGCGTCATCGGCTCGGTGCTACGGGCGCGGTCGGTCGCAGAGAAGGCCGAGATCTGTCGCGCCTTCCGCGCCGAAGCCATGCCGCTGCTTGCCGACGGGCGGCTCGAGCCGGTCATCCACGCCACGCTGCCGCTCGCCGACGCGGCGGAGGCGCACCGGCTGATGGGCGCCAACGCCAACACCGGCAAGCTGGTCCTAGTCGTGGACGACACGCTGGACTGAGCCACGGCGCAATCCTATAAGCCTCGAACCCGTCGGCGACGGCCCGCCCAGGTAGCTCAGTTGGTAGAGCAGCGGACTGAAAATCCGCGTGTCGGTGGTTCGAATCCGCCCCTGGGCACCATGCCGAGGCTGCCTGGAAAGCTTGCCGGCGACCTGCCGGAATGGTCCGTCAACCAAATCGGCGCAGGAGCCCGACGAGGCGGCGGACGCGCGGGTTGAAGAGGCGGGGCGCGTAGAAGGCCGAGGCCGCGCGCTTGTTGACCTCGCCGAACGTCGGGTATGGCAGCACGACCGAGGTCAGCGCGCGCAACCGGCTCCCCGTCGCCATCATCAGCACCCAGCTCTGGATCAGCTCGCCGGCATGCGCCCCGGCGATGGCCACGCCCTTGACCCGACCCCGCCTGTCGGCGGCGAGCTTCAAAACCCCCTCGCCCCGCCGCTCGGCCCGCGCCCGGTCGTTCTCGGCGAACGGCACGCGGACCAGCTCGACGCCCGCTTCCGTCGCCGCCGCCTCCGGCGCCGCGCCGACGCTCGCAAGCTCGGGATCCGTGTAGGTCACCGCCGGCAGCACGGTGCTCACCTTGGCAGGGATACGAAGAAGCGCGTTCTGCACGACGACGCTGGCGTGGTGGCCGGCGACATGGGTGAACAGCGGCCCGCCAGCGACGTCGCCGATCGCGAAGACGCGCCGGTTGGTCGTGCGCAGGCGGCGATCGACGTTGATCCCGGCGGCGTTGGTGGCGATGCCGGCCCGGTCGAGGTCGAGGTCCTCGACGTTCGGCTGCCGGCCGGTGGCAACCAGGAGATGGCTGCCCGCAACCTCGCCCGCCCCGTCGGCCGTCTCGAAGCGGATCTTGACGCCGTTGCCCACCGTCTCGACCGCTTGCACCGTGACCCCCTCGCGGATGACGACGCCGTCCTCGACGAGCGCCCGCCGAACGACGTCGACCAATTCAGGGTCGTCACGCGCGAGGAGCGAGCGGGCTTCGAGCAGCGTAACCTCGCTGCCGAGGCGGCGATGCGCCTGCGCCAGCTCGCAACCAATCGGACCGCCGCCGATGATCACTAGGTGGGCCGGCAGGTCGACGAGATCCCAGATCGTCTCATTGGTGAGGAAGCCGACACCGCCGAGGCCTTGGATCGGCGGCACGGCCGGCCGGCTGCCGGTGGCGACCACGAACCGTCGGGCGCGGATGCGCGTACCGTTCGCCTCGACCGTGTCCGCATCGATGAAGCGCGCCGTCGTGCGCAGGACGGTGACACCGAGACCTTCGAAGCGCTCCTGGCTGTCGTGCGGAGCGATGCTGGCGATGACCTCACGCACGTGGCGGCGGACGCCATCAGCATCGACGTGCGCTGGACCGGCGGGTCTGACGCCGAAGGCACCGCCGGCGGCCGTTCCATGAGCCGCGTGGCCCGCGGCCAGCAGCGACTTGGACGGAACGCAGCCGACGTTGAGGCAGTCACCGCCCATCGCCGCCCGCTCGACCAGCACCGTCTCCGCGCCGAGCTGGGCCGCGCCCGCCGCGACCGAAAGGCCGCCCGAGCCGGCGCCGATGACACAGATGTCGGGGTGCAGCTCCGCCATGGAGATTGCTCCGTTTTTGGTGGCAGGCGGAGATAGAGCCGGGCCCGGCGAGCGCAAACACACGCCCCCGTGACGCACGCGTCATTTTTTGAACACGGTGCCGTGTTTGGCATTGAGTAGCTGCGTAACGCGCTTCGGGCCATGTCAACGTCGTGAGCACGCGCCGCTCAGCGCCCTCACCCTTGCCGGGGAGTGCCCATGTCCGCCGATCGAGCCGCCGCGCCGGAGCCCCGAACGCGTCCGTGGTGGCGCCGTCTTTTGCCGCTGGCGGTGCTGGCTGCCGCTGCGGCCGCCGTGTTCGCGAGTGGCCTCCACCGCTACTTGTCGCTCGACCAGCTCAGCCAGCACTACGCGGCGCTCCAGGCCTGGTCGGCGGCGCATCCGGTCAGCGCACCCTTGACGTTCGGCCTTGTCTACGCGCTCGCCGTTGCCCTGTCGGTGCCGGGCGCGACGATCCTCACGCTCGCTGCCGGGCTTCTCTTCGGCTTCGGGCCGGGCGTAGTGCTCGTCGTCGTCGCCGCCACGATCGGCGCCACCATCGTGTTCTTGGTTGCCCGAACGGCCCTCGGCGCGGCACTGCGCGAGCGGGCCGGCGGCTGGATCGCGCGCATGGAGGAAGGGTTCAGGGAGGACGCGTTGAGCTACCTGCTGGTACTCAGGCTGATCCCGCTGTTCCCGTTCTGGCTGGTCAACCTCGTACCGGCCTTTCTCGGCGTTCCCTTGCGCACTTACGTCATCGCGACGCTGCTCGGTATTCTGCCCGGCACCGCCGTCTACGTGAGCGTCGGCAGCGGCATTGGCACCGTTCTCGAGCAGGGCGGCAGGCCCGACCTGGGGATTATCTTCTCGCCGCAGATCCTGGGGCCCCTGCTCGGCCTGGCGGTGCTCGCGCTGTTGCCGGTCGCCTACAAGCGCTGGCGTCGTCAGCGCGCATGAACGCCGCGAGCGCCGGCACAAGACGGCGACAGCGTGCTGACGATGACGTCCGCTAGTCGACGATCACGGTAATGGCCTCGGAGTAGATCGGCGGCTCGTGCGGAATGTGATTGTGGTCACCAACGAGGAGCTGCAGGCGGTACGCTCCGGGCGGAAGTTCGAGCGTCGTCTCCGTCTGGCCTCCACCGAAATGCCGGATCTGCTCGGTGGCCGGGAGCGGGCCTTCGAAGTCGAGCGTGTTGAGATCGACGTCGATCAGGAGGTGATGGTGGCCGGTGTTCTCAGCCTGGATGCCGGCCGGGGCCACGCCGAGGTTTCTGAGGCCGAAGACGACGGCAACGGGGCTCTGGACGGTGGCGCCGTCGGGTGGGCTAACGATGTAGGCGGTCGCGCCGGCGGGCGCGGGCGTGCGCTCGGCGAGCGACGGCGTCGCCAGCGCGAGGGCGGCGCCGATGAGCAACAGCGTGCGGTGCATGGTTGTCCTCCCTGTGGTAGCCGCATGCAGCGCGGCATAGGCTGTGACGTGTCGCGCTGTTGGGTCGTTTGCCAGGCTCGGCCGGCCGATCCGCACGCACTCGCGGACTCGCGATGCGCGGCGCGCCTTGCGCTCGCTGCCTCGATTGTGGACAAAGGCTGTGTCGTGACGGGGCGTCCACCGTCACGCCATGCTGGGTGGCCCGTGGATACCTGCAGAGACACGGCGGCGGTGCCGGCGCGGCCTCCTTCTTGACCTCGATCGGCAATCCCCACGACGCGGACTGTTCATAGATGCAACTCTCCCTGGATGCCCGCGACCTCGTCGGCATGCTCTGGCGCCGCAAATGGTTCTTCTTGTTGCCCACCGCCGCAATCATTGCGCTGCTCAGCATCCTGCCGCCGATCTACAGATAAGAAGCAACGGCCCTTATCGAAGACCAAGACATCCCAGAATATCTGGCGCCGTCTCTAGTCGTTGACTACATCGATCGTAGTCTGGACACATTGACGCGTCAAGTTTTTCTCACTGAGAAACTGATCGATATCGGCAACCACCACAATCTATTCGCTGAAGATCGGGATCAGCTGACCTCGTCGCAATACGCTGAGCGATTTCGTCAGAATATCCAAATGGAGTTGCTGAGCACCGAAGTGACCGACGTCGAGTCAGGCCGGTCCGGCGACCTTACCGTCGCGTTTGTTCTCCGGTTCGACT
>CAYUKE010000026.1:0-16853 GCA_964445185.1 uncultured Geminicoccaceae bacterium | reverse complement strand
CGGCCAACGATGATTGCTTTGTAGAAGGGTTCACCATTGACGAGCATGACGTTGATCGGTCGCGCGCCGCCATTGTGGCGCGCGAGGATGTAGCCCCACGGGCCCATCTGCGCGACGTCGATCTGCTCGTTGGCGAGCGCGACGGAGATTCCAGCCCAGTCGTTGGCGACCGTCAGATCAAGGTCGGCGCCGACGCGTTCGGTGACGATCTTGTAGATTGGTTCCCACACGCGGAACGTGTCCTGCTGGGTAGGCTGCTGTGGGCCGAGGCCGACGCGGACGACGGTGCGGTCCTGCGCGCCGACGATCGTCGGGGCGGCGACGGCACCTGCGAGGGCACCCGTGGCCGCAATGAAGCTGCGACGTTGCATGTGTCTCTCCGGCGGTCTGACGGTTGGGCCGAGGCCCCGTTGACGACGACCTCAGTTATGCGCTGAGCTCATTGACATGATCATGACAACTGAGCATTTTTTAGTATCGAGTTCGGGACATCGCCGTCGAAACGGACGCTCATGACCATTGCCAACGGCCCCGGCCTGTTTGTGCGGCTGCGCGAACTCGTGCCTACGCTGCCCGACAAGGCGCAGCGGATCGGCCGTTACGTGCTTGCCCATCCGGCCGAAGTTATCGGCATGTCGATCACCGATCTCGCCGAGAACGCCGGTGCCAGCGAAGGTAGCATCGTCACGTTCTGTCGGCGTCTGGGGTCGGCCGGGTTCGCCGACTTCAAGCTGGCGCTTTCCCGCGATCTCGTGGAGCCGCTTCAGATCATCCATGAGGACCTGGAGGAAGACGACGACGGGCGCACGGTCGCGCGCCGGGTCTTTCAGGCGCACGCCCGGTCGCTGCGCGACACGGAGGAACTGCTCGACGTCGTTGCGCTCGAGCGCGCCGTAGCGTTGCTGCGCGCCGCGCAGAGAATCGAAGTGTACGGGATCGGCAGCTCGGCGCCGATCGCCATGGACCTGGGCTACCGCCTCCTGCAGCTGGGCTTCGTCGTGAAGACGGAAGTCGACAGCCACGTCCAGGCCGTCAGCGCCGGGATGGCTGGTCAAGGAACTACGGTCCTAACGATTTCCCATTCGGGAAGCACGGCCGAGACCGTTCTGGCGACCCAGCTGGCGAAGGAGGCGGGCGCCGCCACGATCGGCATCACACGGCTCGGCCGCTCGCCCCTTCAGCGATACTGCGACGTGCTGCTGCACACCGTCGCCAACGAGACGCGCTACCGCCCGGAGGCGATGAGTAGCCGTGTCGCGCAGCTGGCGATTATCGACACGATCATCTCGTGCTGCGCACTCGCCGAGAGCCCGCGCAGCATCGCACAGCTCCGCACGAGCGCGGAGATCATCTCCAAGAAACGCTCCTAAGGGCGGTATCGAGGCACCAAGCGAAACGGCAGGTTAGCGCGTGTCCGCCAAGCTTAGACTGCTCCCAGGTACGGCGACCCAGGCCTCAGGCGCGCATCACCCGCGGATCGGGGTCGCGGAAGCGACCGCGGGTGTCGACGATGAGCCGCGCGTTCGAGCGGATCAGGTCGTAGTCGAACCGTGCGTGATCGGTCGCCAGCAGCACGGCGTCAAATGCGGCGAGCGTCGGGCCGTCTAGGGCCGTACTCGTCAGGTCGAAGTGGTGCTTGCGCATCACCGGGAAGCGGGGGACGTGCGGGTCGCTGTAGGCGATCTCTGCGCCCCAGTCTCGCAGCCGTTCCATGATCTCAATCGAGGGCGACTCGCGACAGTCGTCCACGTTGGGCTTGTACGCGATGCCAAGGACCAGCACGCGGGCGCCACGGAGGGCTTGGCCGCGGGCATTCAGCGCTGCGACGAGCTTGCCGACGACGTGGTCCGGCATGGCGGTGTTGATCTCGCCCGCGAGTTCGATGAAGCGGGTATGGAGGCCGTACTCGCGGGCCTTCCAGGTCAGATAGAAGGGATCGATGGGCAGGCAGTGCCCGCCGATGCCGGGACCCGGATAATAGGGGGAAAAGCCGAACGGTTTGGTCGCGGCGGCATCGACGACCTCGAAGATGTCGATATCCATGCGTTCGGCGACGATCTTGAGCTCGTTGACCAGGCCGATATTGACGGTCCGCTGGATGTTCTCGAGCAGCTTGGTCATCTCGGCGGTTCGGGCCGAACTCACGCGGACCGCCTGGTCGACCACCGCGCCGTAGAACGCGGCACCGGCTGCGCCGCATGAAGCCGTCACGCCGCCGACGACCTTGGGGATTCGCTCGGTCGGATAGGCCACGTTGCCCGGATCCTCCCGCTCAGGCGAGAAGACGACGAAGATCTCGTCGCCGACGCCGAAACCCTGCTCCGCCACCCTCGCCGCGATTTCCTCCTCGGTGGTGCCCGGGTAGGTGGTGCTCTCGAGGGAGACGAGCTGACCGGCGCGGAGATATGGAGCGACCGTGCGCATGGTGCCGACGACATATTGGAGATCGGGCTCGCGAAACCGATTGAGCGGTGTCGGCACGCAGAGGATCAAGACGTCGGCCTCTCTAGCCTGGGCTTGGTCGCGGGCGAGCCGCAAGCCCTGGTCACGGGCGGCCTGGACGCGGGCGGGCGCGATGTGCTCGATATAGCTCTCGCCGCGATTGAGGCGGTCGAGCTTGACCGGATCGATATCGAAGCCAAGGACGGGGAATCCGACTTCGCTGCACCGCAACGCCAGGGGCAGGCCGACATAACCGAGGCCGAAGATCGCGATCGTTGCGCTGCGTTGCTCGATGCCGCGCAGGAGTTCGTTCAGGTGCTGGTGATGCAAGGTTGTCGTCCGTTCCGAGCCGTCGATGTCGCGCCTGCGCGGCCGTTGCAGCGGCGACTTAATAGGCAGCTCACCAAGCAGCGGCCAGACTCGACCGCCAGCCTGGCGCCTTCGTGTTGAGCAGGTTTCTTCCACGCCATCCGCTCGTCAGCCGTTTCGCGCGCGAGATGGTGCGGCCCTATCTGGGGCGCCTTGTCCTGACGCTGGCGCTGATGGCGGTCGTGTCGGGGATCACCGGCCTCTATCCGTTGGCGATCGACCGAGCGTTCGAGATGTTGGCCGAGCGCGATCCGCGCGCGGCTTGGCTGCTGCCCCCGCTGGTCGTCGGGCTCACGGCGGCGAAGGGTCTCGCGCTATACGCGCAGACCCTCGCGCTGAACGATTTGGTCCGCCGGCTCGGCGTGCGGCTGCAGCGGGCGCTGTTCGATCATCTGATGCGCGCCGATGTCGCCCGCTTTGCCGGGGAGGCGGCCGGCGGGTTGGTCACGCGCTTCACCAACGACGTCAACGTGGTGCTGCAGAGCTTGGCGCGGGTGGTGACCAGCCTAGTCCGCGATCTCCTCACGGTGCTCGCGCTGCTGGCGGCCATGCTCTACCTCGATTGGGCGCTGACCCTGATCGTCCTCCTCGTGTATCCGCTGGCTGTGGTACCGCTCGCCCGCCTGAGCGCGCGGATGCGTCGTCTCGCCCACTCGATGCAAGCGCACACCGGCTCGCTGACCTCGTTCCTGCACGAGGCCTTTACGGGCATCCGCCTCGTCAAGGCCTACCGGCTCGAAGCCTACCAGGAGCAGCGGGCGGCGGCGGCGTTCGAGCACATGGCGGATCTGCGGTTCAACGCCGAGCGCGTCCGGGCGCGCGTCGATCCGCTGCTCGAGGTGCTGGGTGGTGTTGCCGTCGCTGGCGTTCTGGCCGTCGGCGGCTGGCGGATCGCGTCGGGCGCCGGCACCGTCGGCGATTTCACCGGGCTCATCACGGCACTGCTGATCGCCGCCCAACCCATGCGTTCACTCGGGAACCTCAACGTTGCTGTTCAGGAAGGGATAGCGGCGCTGGAACGGGCCTACGCGTTGCTGGACGAGATCCCCTGCATCCGGGACGATGTCGCGGCCCGGCCACTCCGCATTGAGGCCGGACGCGTCGCCTTCGAGCGCGTTTCGTTCGCCTACAGCGACGCTGCGCCCGCAGTGACCGACGTCTCGTTCGAGCTGGAACCGGGCGGGATCACCGCGCTGGTCGGTGCCAGCGGTGCTGGCAAGACGACGATCTTCAACCTCGTCCCACGCTTCTTCGAGGTGACGGACGGGCGGATCCTGATCGACGGGCAGAACATCCGCGACGTCACACTCGCATCGCTGCGCGAGCAGATCAGCCTCGTCAGCCAGGAGGTCGTCCTGTTCGACGAGACCGTTCGCCGGAACATCGCTCTCGGCACGCCGGAGGCGACCGACGCCGACACCGAAGCCGCGGCACGTGCCGCCGCGGCGGACGGCTTCATTCGTGAGCTGGAGGATGGCTACGAAACGCATGTCGGACCGGGCGGTGGCCGCTTGTCGGGCGGGCAGCGTCAACGCATCGCGCTGGCGCGCGCCATGCTCCGGTCGGCGCGAATCCTCCTCCTGGACGAGGCCACGAGCGCGCTCGACGCGGAGAATGAGCGTGAGGTGCAAGAAGCGCTCGCCGCGGTCAGCCGCAACCGGACCACCTTGGTTATCGCTCATCGCTTGGCGACCGTGCGGCGTGCGGACCGGATCGTCGTGCTCGACGCCGGCCGCGTCGTGGAGATCGGGACCCATGACCAGCTCCTGGCGGCAGACGGCGCCTATGCCCGTCTCGCGCGCTTGCAGTTCCAGGATCGCGCCGATGCTTCTGCTGCCGATTGATGTGCTTCGGCTCGGCCTTCTCGCGGCCGTGATCGTCGTCGGAGCCGCCGGCATCACCTCGGCCGGTACAGCGGTGCCGCAGCTCGCGCCGTCAGCGCCGGCGGTGGGGATCGTTGTGGTCGCCCCGGGCGTGACGTCCAGCGAGGCCGAGCCTCGCCGGGCAGTGCTCACGGGACCGCCGAGTGCCGCCGAGCCTGCATTTTTGCCGCGAGCGACCGCCGCTAGGCCTGACGCACAACGCGCGCAATCGCGAAACCCGGATGCCGAGCGCGCCGCTGCGGTTGAGGCGGCCGCACCGCAACCGGCAGCTTCCGATTGGGTGCTGTCGCGTGGTCGCTGGCTGCGCCTTTATCACACGACCGCGTTGGAGATGGCCACGCAGCGGGCGGCTCAGGTGCGCGAGCGGCTGGCGGGCCTCGGCCATCGCGTTGACGCTATCGATATTGGCGCCCTGGTCGTGCGGCGCGACCGCGTTCGGTTCTTCCACGCGGAGGACGCAGCCGCCGCCAGCCGCATCGCGGCGTCCGTGGATAGGGACGCCTTGGTGCAGGATTTCACGCACCTCGGCCAGCGGCCGGCGGCTGGCACGCTCGAGATCTGGCTTTCGACCGGGTCGCGCTGAGGGGGACGCGCTCAGACCACGACAATCCTGGGCGCGGGCTTGCGCGCGACATCGCCCAACCGCCCCGCGACGGTCCGCGCGAGCGCTAGGTAGGCCTCGCCCTGTGGGCTGGATGGCGCCTCCGCGACGATCGGCCGGCCGCTGTCCGACCAGGTGCGGATGAGCGGATCAAGCGGGATCTCGGCCAGGAAGTCCGCGCCCATCTCGGCCGCGGTCTGCTGGGCGCCGCCGTGCGCGAAGATATCAGTCCGGCCGTCGCAATGCGGGCAAATGAAGTAGCTCATGTTCTCGACGATGCCGAGAATCGGGACATCGACCTTGCGGAACATGTTGATGGCCTTGCGCGCGTCGAGCAACGCGATGTCCTGCGGTGTCGAGACGATCACCGCACCGGCAAGCGGGACGCGTTGCGCCATGGTCAGCTGAGCATCGCCGGTGCCGGGCGGCAGGTCGACGACCATGACGTCCAGCTCGCCCCAGGCGACGTCGCCGAGCATCTGCTGGATGGCGCTCTGGACCATCGGCCCGCGCCAGATCATCGGGGCGTCCGCATCGACCAAGAAGCCCATCGACATGATGGCGATGCCATGCGCGCGCATCGGCTCGAGCTTCTGCCCGTCCGCGGCTGTCCTAGGCTTTCCGCTGATTCCGGCCATGCGTGGCAGGGATGGCCCATAGATGTCGGCATCCAGCAGGCCCGTCCGCAAGCCCGTAGCGGCGAGCCCGACCGCAAGATTGATCGCCGTCGTCGACTTGCCGACGCCGCCCTTGCCAGAAGCAACCGCGACGATCGCGCGCACGCCCTCGACGAGCGGCCCGCTACCGCCTGCCGCCGCCCGGCGCGGCGGGCCACCCGGCCCCGGCGGCGCCTTGCGTTCAGCGGTCAGCACGGCGGTCACCGAGCGGACGCCCGCGAGCGCCTTAACGGCGGCCTCGGCCGTGCGGCGAACCGGTTCGTAGCGCGCCGCGTCCTCGGGTGCGACTTCGATGAGGAAGCTGACGTTGCCGTCCTTGACGACAACGGCGGAAACCAGGCCGCGCGCGACGATGCTGCCGGCATCGTCCGCGCCCGCGATCTGGTCGAGGGCCTGGAGTACCTGGTCGCGTCCGATCGTGCTCAAGGTTGAACCCCCCATGATTGCACCCGATATAGGCCAGAGTTGCGCGCTTGCGCATAGCGCGGCTACGGACCAGCGGGGAAGGACCGGGGATGCCCTGGAACAATCAAGGCGGACGATGGCAAGGTGGGCAGGGCCCCTGGGGCGGTCGTCCGTCTGGCGGCGACACGGGCGGTGGCGGCGGTCAGCAGCCCCCCGATCTGGAGGAGCTGATCCGCAAGAGCCAGGAGAAAGTGCGTCAGCTCTTTCCCGGCGGCGCAGGTGGCGGCCCCTTTGGCAACCGCCGGGTCATCCTGGTCGGCGTCGTTGTCCTGGCAGGCCTCTGGCTGCTCTCGGGCTTCTACCGAGTTCAGCCCGCCGAACGTGGCGTGGAGCTGATGTTCGGGCGCTTTCACGAAGTGACGGAACCGGGTCTACGCTATCACCTGCCGGCACCGATCCAGTCCGTCATTCGCCCGGAGGTCGAGCGTGTCAATCGCGTCGAGGTCGGCTTCCGCTCGGGTGTCGGCGGCAATCGAACGACGGCTAATCGCGATGTGACCAGCGAGAGCCTAATGCTCACCGGCGACGAGAACATCGTCGACATCAATTTCGTCGTTCTTTGGAAGATTTCGGTCCCTGAGGACTTCTTGTTCAACGTGCGCGACCCCGAAGAGACGGTGAAGGCCGCGGCCGAGAGCGTGATGCGTGAGCTAATCGGCAAGACACCCATTGCCGAGGCGACCACCGAGGGTCGTGGCGTCCTCGAAACAGACGCGCGGGTTCAGCTCCAGTCGCTGCTCGACAGCTATGGCGCCGGCATCCTGATCACCGAGATCCAAATGCAGAAGGCTGATCCGCCGGCGGAGGTCATTGAGGCGTTCCGCGACGTTCAACGCGCCCAGGCCGACCGCGAGCGCCTGCAGAACGAGGCCGAAGCGTTTGCAAACGATATCATTCCGCGCGCCCGCGGCGACGCCGAGCGGCTGATCCAGGAAGCCGAGGGGTACAAGCAGACCGTGGTCGCTGGCGCTGCCGGTGAGGCGGCGCGCTTCAACGCGATTTACGCGGAGTTCTCCAAGTCGCGAGAGGTAACCGCGCGACGCATGTATCTGGAGACGATGGAATCGGTGTTGCGGGACATGAACAAGCTGGTCGTCGACGGCGATGCGAGCGGCGGTTCGGGCGTTGTGCCTTACCTCCCCCTTCCGAATCTGCAGCAGGAACGACCCGTTCGCCCGACCGCTGCGTCGGCGCGCGATGATGTCGGTGCCACGAACGCCAGCGGGAGCCAGTAAAGATGAACCGCAAGACGCTGATTGGAGTCGGCGTTGCCGCCGCGATCGGTCTGACCGCTTACGCCGCGGCCTTTACCGTGAACGAGGCGCAGCAGGCGCTCGTCCTGCGCTTCGGCGCGGTCCAGCGTGCAGTCCAGGATGCTGGTCTCCATTTCAAGATCCCGATGATCGACACGGTGATCTACATCGACCGGCGCGTCCTCGCGTTTGATGTGCAGCCGCAGGAGCTCATCCTCGGCGATCGCAAGCGCCTCGTGGTCGACAGCTTCGCTCGCTACCGCATCACCGATCCCCACCTCTTCTACCAGCGCGTCCGCACAGAGGCGGCGTTGCAGGGCCAAATGCAGCCGATCCTCAATTCGGCGATGCGCAACGTGCTTGGTGAGGTGCCGCTCTTCACGGTCCTTTCTGCGGATCGTGATACTTTGATGAATCGGATCGAGGAGCGAGCGAACGTCGCGCTTGGTCAGTACGGCATCGCGGTCGTTGATATTCGAATCAAGCGTGCCGACCTGCCGGCGGAAAACAGCCAGGCGATCTTCTTGCGGATGCAGACGGAGCGCGAACGCGAGGCGCGCGAGCTACGCGCGCAAGGTGCCGAGCTGGGTCAGCGCATCCGTGCCCGTGCCGAGCGTGAGCGGGCGGTGCTCCTTGCCGAAGCGCGCCGGGACGCCGAGATCCTGCGCGGCGACGGTGACGCAGAGGCCGTCCGGATCTTCGCCGACGCATTCGGTCGCGATCCCGACTTCTTCGGCTTCTACCGCTCCATGCAGGCGTATCGTGAGGCGCTTGGGCCGGACAGCACGCAGTTCGTGATGTCCCCCTCGACCGAATTCTTCCGGTACTTCGAGATGGACGCTTTGGAGAGCGTCGTCGCCCCACCAGGCAGCGTGGTGCCCGAGGACGGCGCCACCGGGGACGCTGAGGCACGTCTGGCACCGCCGACCGAACGCGACTTGGACCCGGCGACGGCCGCCGATGCCACCGCGAGCGAGCGCGGCGAAACCCTGGTGGAGGCCCAGGATCAGCGCGTCGCGCCGTAAGGCGCAGCCTGCTGCGAGGGCGGGTGCGACGAGTGTTCGATGGTCGACCTGCTAGTTGCGCTCGCTCTCGTCCTCGTTGTGGAGGGCCTTCTCTGGGCTGCGTTTCCCGAGCGTATGAAGGCGCTCGCAGCGCAAGCGATAACGATGCCGACCACGCTCTTGCGCCAAGGGGGCGTTTTCGCCATGGCGATCGGTGTGGTGGTAGTCTGGTTGGTGCGCGGGTGAAATCGCCCGGCGCTCCAGCGGCCGCGGCTTACGCGCGGCGCGAACTGGTGGGAGTCGTGGCGGATCATGTGGGCGACACTTAGGCGAACGATGCGGGCGTCGCACCTGGTCGTCGGGTTGATCGCGTTGTCACTGTTGTCGGCGCCTGGGGCAACGGCGCAGCAAGCCCCGCCGGTGGAGGGCTTCGGCGATCTCGTCGAGCAGGTCGGGGCGGCAGTGGTCAACATCTCGACGTCGCGGCAGGCGCAGGGTTCCGAAGGGCCAGACTTCCCGATCCCGCAATTTCCGCCCGGTTCGCCGTTCGAGGATTTCTTCAGGGAGTTCTTCGACGAAGACCAGCAGCCCAATCGGGCGCCACCGCGCCAGTCGTTCTCGTTGGGATCCGGTTTCATCATCGACCCCGACGGTTACGTCGTCACGAACAATCACGTCATCGCCGACGCCGACGAGATTACCGTCGTCTTTGGCGACGAGCGTGAGTTTCCGGCAACGCTGATCGGTCGCGACCCGAAGACCGACCTCGCGCTGTTGAAGATCGAGGGCGACCAGCCCTTTCCGGCCGTCGAGTGGGCCGACAGTGACGACATCCGCGTCGGCGACTGGATGATCGCCATCGGCAACCCGTTTGGTCTCGGCTCTTCCGTTACCGCAGGAATCGTCTCTGCGCGCGGGCGTGATATTCGCGCCGGGCCGTACGACGACTTCTTCCAGGTCGATGCCGCGATCAACCGAGGTAACTCGGGCGGGCCGAGCTTCACCCTCGACGGATTGGTGTTCGGTGTGAACACCGCGATTTTCTCTCCGTCCGGCGGCAATGTCGGCATCGGCTTCGCTATCCCCAGTAACCTGGCCAAATCGGTGATCGCCTCGCTCCGGGACAGCGGCAGGGTTGCTCGCGGTTGGCTCGGCGTCCGGATTCAGTCCGTGACGCCGGAGATCGCGGAGCGGCTGGGCCTGCCGGATGCGGAGGGGGCGCTGGTCGCGAGCGTCACGCCCGGCGGGCCTGCTGCGGAATCCGCGATCGAACCAGGCGACGTCATCGTCGCGTTCGACGGTCAGAAGATCGAGCGGATGCGCGGCCTGCCGCGGATCGTTGCCGAGACTGAGATCGGCAAGGAGGTCACGGTGGACATTTGGCGGCGGAGCGAGAGCGTCGAAGTCCAGGTCATGTTGGGCGAACTGCCGAGCGACGAGGAACTCGCCCAGATGGCGACGTCGCCTGCGGAGGGTGGCGCGACCGTCGATCGGGCAGCGATCACCAGCTTGGGCATCACGGTCGCTTCGATGTCGCAGGATCTGCGCGAGACCTTCGAGTTGGGTTCGGAGGCCACGGGCGTCGTCATCATCGAGCTCGACGAAGGCGGTTCCGGCGCGAACGCGGGACTGCAGCCGGGCGACCTGATCGTGGACATCGATCAGAATCCCGTCGGCTCGCCGCCCGAGGTCGCGGCGGCGGTCAATACCGCTCGGGAAAGCGGTCAGCCGTCGGTGCTGCTCCTCATCGATCGGAATGGCGATCACAGCTTCATCGTGGTGCCGTTCGAAGCTTGAGCGCGGCCGTCTGGTCCTTCGTCGAAGCCACCGCGGGAGAGCGCGGGGATCTGGCCGGTTTGTGCCAGCACTGCGGCGACCACGTACGACGAGGGCGGATCGAGCGTGGCGACGGGCGAAGCGCCTCAGCTAGCGGACACGGTGCCGACAGGTCTCGGCGAACGCGGACGTCTCGTGGGCGTGCACGGCGGCGGCGCGGATCAGCGCGTCGAACTGTGTCGCTAGCACTTGAACGTGGCGCCGCGCGTTGAACACCAGATAGCTTTGGCCGGCATAGACGACGGCCCGCTGCGGCCCGAACACCGTGAGTGGCACCGCATGCATGCGCTTCGCGTCGAAGAGATGCAGGCGGACGCGTGGGTAGAGTTCGCCCAACACCTCGGCCATGCGCTCGAGCTGAGCGATCCGATCGCTCGCGCCCAGCCCACCCCAGATCCCTTCGCCCCTGGCAAATCCTTCGACGATCTGTCGCGCGCAGCAGATCTCGAAATCGGTCGAAGCGTCGCGCGCGTAGGTTAGCCGCCGCTCGCTGTCGGCGATCGCCTGATCGGAGGTGCGCGCGGTGGCGGATTGGTACTCGTAGCGGAGTACCGCCTCGGTCTTGAGCAGAGCCGGCAGGGACAGGGGCACGTGTCGGATCTTGTGCCCGCTCGCCTCGTCGAGCCAACGCAGGAGATTTTGGTCTGCCGGCGCAAAGGGAACGTCGGTGATCTGGACCGACGCATCGATGAGTGATGCCACCGGTGCTGGATCGTCGACCAGGCCGAGCAGCCAATCCGTCGTCACGCCCAGCGTCGACGCCAGCATGGCGAGGGCCTGACCGTTGGGCAGGCGGGGCGGCTCGGCGGTCACAAGCTGCGCCAAAGTCGATCGGTCGATGCCGGCACACCGCGCGACGGTTGCCGCCGGCAGGCCGTGCCCGCGCAACGCCGCCCGAAGCCGCTCCCGAAACAGGTCGGCGCGCGCGCGTCGATCAAGTGCTCGTTCCGTCGACATCTCCAAACGATTGTAGAGCAGATTCAACTAGCGGCTAGTTCGATGCACTTTCTCTCACTGGCCGTGTCTCATCGATGCGGCATCCTGCGGCGCATGCTCGAGACGCGAACGCGAACCATCGTCAAGGCTGTCGGCTGGCAGGCGCTCGGCCTGATCGTGACCGCCGCGATCGGTTGGCTGGTCACGGGCTCGTGGATGCAATCAAGCACCTTGTCGGCGACGATCGCTGTCGTCGGCCTCATCGCTTATGTACTTTACGAGCGCCTCTGGCTCGCGATCGGCTGGGGCCGCGTCGGTCAGTCGACGACGAACTCATCGCGCCGGTAGCCCTGCAGATAGAGGGCCCCGGCGAGGTCGGCGACATCGAGACGGGTGTGGACGGCGGCGCGAACAGTTTGATGAGCCCGGAAAGCCACGCCCAGCCCGGCTTCCTGGAGCATGGGGATGTCGTTGGCGCCGTCGCCGATGGCGAGCGCGTCTTCCGGTAACAGATCACACTCGCCGAGGTGCCGCGCGAGGATCCTTGCCTTGGCGTCCCGGTCCAGGATCGGCGGCAGAACCCGGCCGGTGAGGCGTCCGTCGGCCATTTCGAGTGTGTTGGCCTCGTCACTGTCGAAGCCGGCGCGAGCGCGCACTCGCTGGGTGAAGACCGTGAAGCCGCCCGAGACCAGCACCGTTCGCGCGCCGTTGGCGCGCATCGTCTGCACCAGCGTTCGTGCGCCGGGCGTCAGCGGCGTTCGGTCGTCGGCGATCGCGGTGACCTCGGTCTCCGCGATCCCCCTGAGCAACGCTACCCGCTCCTCCAGCGACTGCGCGAAATCGAGCTCGCCGTTCATCGTCCGGCGCGTGACGGCGGCGATCGAGTCGCGAAGCCCAAGCACCGCGGCGAGTTCGTCCAGGCACTCGACCTGGATGACGGTGCTGTCCATGTCGGCGAGGAGGAGGGCCTTGCGCCGGCCGGCAAAGGTGAGCCCGCATACGTCAATGGGGGCCGCATCGAGGGCGTCGCGAACGCGCCGCTGCGCCGCCAACGGCTCCAGCTCCACCGGCCCCAGCTCCAGCGCCTCGCGCGGCGCCAGCCACTCCACCTCTGTCTCGGGCAATGCGCGGCGCGCCCGGTCGACGAGATCGGCGGTCAGCGGCATGGTGGCGGGGTTGGCGATCAGGCAGACGACGGTGCTCATGCTGCGCTCCGCTTTGGCGACGCTCTCGGACGAACCCGGCGGGTTCTGCATGATCGCGGGGACAACGGCGAGCGGCAAATCCGGTCTGGCGCTGCGGATCGCCCTGCGCACCGGCGGCGTCATCATCAACGGCGACAGTGTTCAGCTCTATCAGAGCTTGCCCATCCTCACCGCGCAGCCGACGGCAGCGACGCACGCCGCGGCTCCGCACCGACTCTACGGCCTGCTCGGCGACCTCGAACGCTGCTCCGTCGCACGATGGCTTGAGCTGGCGGCCGCCGAGATCAGGGCGGTCCAGCCGCGGCTGGCAATCGTGACTGGCGGTACGGGGTTTTATCTGGAGGCGCTCGTGCGTGGTCTGTCGGCCGTTCCCCCGACCCCACCGGCGCTACGGGCCGCCACCCAGGCGCGCTTCGAGCAGTTGGGCCGAGACGGGTTCGAGGCGGCGCTCGCGGCTCGCGACCCCGTCATCGCCGCCGATCTGCCGGCCGATCCGCAGCGTCTGATGCGAGCCTGGGAGGTGTTCGCGCTGACCGGCCGGTCCTTGCGGAGCTTCGCCGAGGCGGACCGGTGGCGACCGCCCTTGCCGGCATTCCGCGGCGGTGTCGCTCTCGTTCCGGCGCCGGCCTGCACGGCGCGGCGCATCGAGCGGCGCCTCGACAGCATGATTGACCAGGGTGCGCTGGAGGAACTCGACGCGTGGCGGCGCGGTGCCGATTGGCGTCATTCACCGCTCGCCAAGGCGGACGGCGTCCGGGAACTCGGTGCCTATCTCGATGGCGACCTCAGCCTCTTGGCAGCGCGCGAGGCGACGGTCGTCAAGGTTCGGCGCTACGCCAAACGACAGCGAACCTGGCTCCGACATCGCCTCTCCGAACTGAGTGTTGAGGCGATTGGCGGCGAGGCGCTGGCCGCCTCGTGGTCGCTCGACAGCGATGGTGGTTGACATCGTCGCAGCCCCGGATGTGAGCGGTTGACCGGGATTGACGACGGCGACTAGCTTGCAGCGCTGGGGTGTGCGCTGCAGCGTGGCGCCGCTACCGGGATTGGCACCCGAGATCGCGACAGGCCCGATAAGCCTGCAACCTGGAGAGCGCCATGAGCGACGCGCAGGACCTCGCTCCGCCGATACTTGCGACCAAGAACGGCGCGGAGGTCGTACTCAAGGCGCTCGTGGACCAGGGCGTGGAGCACATCTTCGGCTATCCCGGCGGCGCCGTTTTGCCGCTCTACGATGCCATCTTCAAGCAGAACCATCTGCGACACATCCTGGTCCGGCACGAGCAGGGCGCCGTTCACGCGGCGGAAGGCTATGCCCGGACCACCGGGAAAGTCGGCTGCGTCCTGGTGACCTCCGGACCCGGTGCGACAAACACCGTAACGGGCTTGACCGACGCGCTGATGGACAGCGTGCCGCTGGTCGTTCTGACGGGGCAGGTGCCGACCCACATGATCGGCAACGATGCCTTCCAGGAGGCGGACACGGTCGGCATCACCCGGCCTTGCACGAAGCACAACTACCTAGTGAAGGACCCGGAAGAGCTGGCGCGGACGATCCACGAGGCTTTCCACGTCGCGCGTTCGGGCCGACCGGGGCCCGTCGTTGTCGATCTGCCCAAGGACGTGATGCTGGCCAAAGCGTCCTATGTGAGCCCCGCCGACGTGCCAAACCGGCACTATCAGCCGCGCCGGACGCCTGCCGCCGATCGCATCGAGCGTGCCGTCGACCTGATCGCCAGAGCACAGCGGCCGATCTTCTACGTCGGCGGTGGTGTGATCAATTCCAGTCGGGAGGCGTGCTACACGCTCCGTGAGCTCGTTCGGGCAACCGGCTACCCGCTGACCCACACGCTCATGGGCCTAGGCGCCTTTCCGTCGAGCGATCCTCAGTTCATCGGCATGCTCGGCATGCACGGCACCTACGAGGCCAACATGGCCATGCACGGGTGCGATCTGATGATCTGCATCGGCGCCCGCTTCGACGATCGGGTCACCGGCCGGCTTGACGGCTTCTCGCCGCGCTCGGTGAAGATCCACGTCGATGTCGACCCTTCGTCGATCAACAAGAACATCCAGGTCGACCTGCCGATCGTGGCCGATTGCGGCGAGGCGCTGACGGCGATGCTGGCCTGCTGGCGACGCAAGGGCTACCAGAAGGACGAGGTTCGCCTAGCGCCGTGGTGGGAGACGATCCGTGGCTGGCAACGGCGGAACTCGCTCGGCTATCGCAAGTCGCCTGCCAGCATCAAGCCGCAGCACGCGATCGAGCGGCTCTGGGAGCTGACCAAGGACAAGGACGTCTACGTCACGACCGAGGTCGGCCAGCACCAGATGTGGGCGGCACAGCACTACCACTTCGAGGAACCGTTCCGCTGGATGACCTCGGGCGGGCTCGGCACCATGGGATACGGGTTGCCGGCCGCCATGGGCGTGCAAGTGGCGCGGCCCGATGCCCTGGTCATCGACATCGCCGGCGAGGCATCGTGGGTGATGAATATGCAGGAAATGTCGACGCTGGTGCAGTACCGCTTGCCCGTGAAGTCGTTCATCCTCAACAACAGCTACATGGGCATGGTCCGCCAGTGGCAGGACTTCTTCCACGGCAATCGTCACGCCGAGAGCTACATGGATAGCCTGCCGGACTTCGTTAGGCTTGCCGAGGCGTTCGGTGCCGTTGGGCTTCGAGCGACGACGCCAGCCGAACTCGACGGCGTGATCGAGGAGATGATCGCCGTCGACAAGCCGGTCATCGCGGACATCGTCGTTGACCGCGCCGAGAACGTCTATCCGATGATTCCGGGTGGTGCTGCTCACAACGAGATCATGCTGGCCCCGGAGGACCCGGACACCCCGATCGAGGGGTCCGAGGACGGCATGCCGCTGGTCTGATCGGAAGAACGCGGGTGCTCTACGAACAGAAGGTCGAAGCGGACACCATCCGCCGCCACACGATCGCCGTCCTCGTCGCAAACGAGCCGGGCGTTCTCGCCCGGGTCATCGGGCTCTTCTCCGGGCGAGGGTACAACATCGACAGCCTGACGGTGGCCGAGGTCGATCGGGCGGCGCACCTGTCCCGGATCACGATCGTCACCTCCGGCACCGAGCAGGTGATCGAGCAGATCAAGGCGCTGTTGGCCAAGCAGGTGCCGGTACGTCGCCTTTCGGATCTGACCGTCGAAGGCGACGTCGTGGAGCGGGAACTGGCGCTGGCCAAAGTCGTCGGCGACCGTGGGCGCCTCATCGACGCGCTGCGTGTGGCCGACTTCATGGGCGCACGCTTGATCGACCGGACGCTTGACACGCTGACCTTCGAGGTTACGGGCTCGAGCGAGGACATCGACAGCTTCCTGCGACTGCTCGATCCGGTCGAGGTGACGCGCGCCGGCGTCGTGGCCATGGCGCGCGGCACCAGCACGCTCTCCGCCACCGCGACCTGACATCCGCCGCTCGCCGCGGCGCACCAACGAGGACCAACCCCGATGCGCGTTTATTACGAGGCCGATGCCGACCTCAATCTGATCAAGAGCAAGAAGGTCGCGGTCATCGGCTACGGCTCGCAAGGTTATGGGCACGCCAACAATCTAAAAGACTCCGGCGTTGAAAGCGTTGTCGTCGGCCTCCGCGAGGGCTCGGCTTCGCGCGCCAAGGCGGAGCGGGCGGGGCTCGGCGTGATGACGGCCGCGGAGGCCGCCGCTTGGGCCGACGTGGTGATGGTTCTGACGCCGGACGAGCTGCAGGCCGAAATCTACGCTGGTGATTTGGCGCCAAACATGCGCGACGGCGCCGCCCTGATGTTCGCGCACGGCTTCAACATCCATTTCCGGCTGATCGAGCCACGATCCGAGCTCGACGTGCTGATGATCGCGCCGAAGGGGCCGGGCCACCTCGTGCGTGCCGAGTATCTGAAGGGGGCAGGCGTGCCTACTCTGCTCGCCATCCACCAGGACGCCAGCGGCACGGCGCATGACCTCGGGCTCTCCTACGGCGCGGCCATCGGCGGCGCGCGCGCAGGGATCATCGAAACCAGCTTCAAGGAAGAGGTCGAGACCGACCTGTTCGGCGAGCAGGTCGTCCTCTGCGGCGGCCTCTGCGCTCTGATCCAGAACGGCTTCGAGACGCTGGTCGAGGCCGGCTACGCCCCAGAAATGGCCTATTTCGAGACCGTTCATGAGGTCAAGCTGA
>CAYUKE010000025.1:0-17056 GCA_964445185.1 uncultured Geminicoccaceae bacterium | reverse complement strand
CCAAGGCGATGAAGAACGCGCCGACCAGCGCCAGAAGGTGCCCGATGCTCTCACGGCTCGGCGTGGCATCGCCGCCGAGCAGCGCAAGACCGGCCGGCTGGAGCATGACCAGCACACCGAGGAAGCCAACGGCGACGGCGGTCCAGCGGTAGACGCCGACGTGCTCGCGCAGGATCAGCGCGGCCAAGAGTGGCGTGAACACGGTCGCCGCGAAGTTGATGGTGGTAACGTCCTGCAGCGGGGCGAGCGCCAATGCTGTGAAGCCGCAGGTCATGGCGATCAGCCCGGCCATGGAACGCAGCGCGTGACCGAGCGGCCGGTCGGTCCTCAAGACCCGCCAGCCGCCGGCCCGCCAGATCAGCCAGGCAACGGGCAAGAGCGCAAAGAACGAGCGGGCAAAGACGACCTGACCCGCCGGCACGGTACCATCGAGGGCCTTGATCAATGCCGCCATGCAGGAAAACAGCCCGACAGCGCCAAGCTTCAAGGCGATCGCACGACCGACCCTCGAACTCTCATCTAATGGTTGAACGACACCGCCCGACAACGCTATCTCCGAAAGCCTTGTAAGCTCTCTCGAGCCCAAGATCGAGCGAGTGGCTTTCGACCAAAGGTGGAACGTCGGCGTGCGCCGGCGCATGGATCAGCCGGCCCGGGTGACGTATGGTCGCACTCAGGGCTCAAGCTCGCCATCCACGGCGGCACCGAGGCCCTCGCGCGTTCGGGCTCAGGTCCCGCTCGGAAGGAGGCGCACGTGACGACCGCTCTCGCCAGTCTACTCAACGAATTGCCGGCGAACGGTGCCGTCATCGCGCAAGACGGCACCATTCTCGACATCAACGATCCCTGGCGGCGTTTCGCCGAGGACAACGGCCTTGATGATGGCGTCTTTGGCCTGGGCACCAACTATCTGAGTGTGTGCTCATCCTGCTCGACTGATCCGTTCGCCGAGGAGGCGCGCCAAGCCCTAGCTGCGGTTCTGGACGGGCGTCTCGACCGGTTTGCCTTTACCTATCCCTGCCACTCCGAGAACGAGCGCCGGTGGTTCTTCTGCCTGTTCCTGGCTATTCGAGACGGTGCTGTTGTGCTGCACTTCAACCATCTGCAGCAGATGGACGGCCACCGGCTGATGCGCGAGGCGACCGCGCGTATCCGCGAGCTGTGTGATGAGGATCTCGCGGCGGTGCCGCCGATGGGCGTTCCGGCCAACGACGACGTCCGCGTCGCGGCCCAGCACAACTGAGTTCAGTTCAACGGTCGGACGCGTCGGCAGCAACGAGGTTTAGGCCGTCCGCGCCGAACAGGTGGATGTCGCCCGCCGTTGCGTGGAGGCCAACGTTGTCGCCGGCGGAAAGCCTCGCATCGCCCGACATTCGGGCCACGACTGGCCGATCCAAACCGATGTCGACGTGCAGGCACGTCTCGCCACCAAGCCGCTCGACTGCGGCGATCTCGCCCCGAAGCGGGCCGTCGTCGGCAACCTGGAGATGTTCCGGGCGGACGCCCAGCGTGAGGTTCCGGTCATCGAGGTAGCGAGCCGGACGTGGCGCTTCGAGCTCGACATCGGCGGCGACGCGCAGCGTGACGCGGTCACTCGAAGCTTCGGCGACGGTAGCGGGGAGCAGGTTCATCATCGGTGAGCCGATGAAGCCGGCCACGAACAGGTTGGCCGGCCGTGCGTACAGGTCCATCGGTGCCCCCGCTTGCTCGATCCTCCCACGGTTCAAGACCACGATCGTGTCCGCCAACGTCATCGCCTCGACTTGGTCGTGGGTCACGTAGATCATCGTTGCGCCGAGCTGACGGTGCAGTTTGGCGATCTCAATCCGAGTCTCGACACGGAGTGCTGCATCCAGGTTCGACAGCGGCTCGTCGAACAGGAAGACCTCGGGCGCGCGGACGATCGCACGGCCGATGGCGACGCGCTGTCGCTGACCACCGGAGAGCTGCCGAGGCTTGCGGTCGAGCAGGTGATCGATCTTGAGGATGCGGGCCGCCTCGGCGATGCGCGCGTCGCGCTCGGCGCGCGTGGCGCCGGCGAGCTTGAGGCCGAACGCCATGTTGTCGCGCACGTTCATGTGCGGATAGAGCGCGTAGGATTGGAAGACCATGGCGATGCCCCGGTCCTTGGGTGGCCGGTCGTTGACCTGCGCACCGCCGATCCAGAGTTCGCCGGCCGAAATGTCCTCAAGCCCCGCCACCAACCGGAGCAAGGTGGACTTGCCGCACCCTGATGGGCCGACGAAGACGCAGAACGCGCCGTCCTCGATGTCGAGATCGACGCCACGGATGACCTCGGTGGCGCCGAACGATTTGCGCACGCCCTTGATGCTCACGGCGGCCATGACGCGGCTCCCTCAGGTCGCGTTGGCGATAAGGATGGCGTGGGCGGGAAGGAGCACGCGCTCTCCGTCGATAGACGCGGCAGCCGGCAGTGGTGCGCCAGCCAGCGCGAGCGGACGGCCAGCCCGCCAAACATGCACGTCGCCCGAAAGGTTGAAGGCGCAGACGAGATCCTGCCCGCCGCCGTTGCGCGCGAACGCCAGCAGCGGCTCGGGTGCGTCCAGACGTTGCCAGTCGCCGACAACGAGCGCCGGTTGCTCCCGGCGCCAAGTGAGGAACCGGCGGAGCGTAGCGAGCACGGAATCAGGCGCGGCGTGTTGAACGTCCACGGCGCGGGCGCGGTGCGCCTCCGGCACCGGCAGCCAAGGATGTCCGGTCGTGAAGCCCGCTTGCGGCGCGTCCGTCTGCCACGGCATCGGCGTGCGACAGCCGTCGCGTCCCTTCATCAGTGGCCAGAAGGTGATGCCGACGGGGTCGTGTAGCAACTCGTACGGCACCTCGGCTTCGTCGAGCCCGAGTTCTTCGCCCTGGTACAGGCAGGCGGTGCCGCGCAGACAGGCCAACAATATCGGGAGCTGCTTGCGGAGGCCCTCCGCCGGTGCGTGCCCACCGAGGCGTGTCGGGGCGCGCGTGATGTCATGATTGGACAGCGACCAACAGGGCCAACCGTCTGCAATGGTCGCCTCCAACTGCTCGACGACCCCACCGATCTCCGCCGCCGTGTAGCTGGCGGAGAGAAGGTCAAAGGTATAGGCCGTATGGATGCCGCGGGCGCCGCCGGACCAGGCGGCCGCGTTCTCCAGCGCGCGCTCCTCGGCAATCTCGCCGAGGAGGAGGATGTCGCCATAGCCGTCGCAGAGCTCGCGCAGCGGCTCGAGCAAAACCGGAAGAACCTCGGGTAATCCTTTGTTATAGATCTGGTTTTGCCGGGCCATGGGATTTGCCTCATGGATGCCGCCGGGCAGTGGCTCGGTGGCCGTGCGCGCCGGGTTGTCGCGCAGCCGCGCGTCATGCACCGCACAATGCAGGGCATCCAGCCGAAACCCGTCGACGCCCCGCTCCAACCAGAAGCGGGCGATCTCAAGCAGTGCCGGTACCACCGCCGGACAATGGAGGTTGAGGTCGGGTTGCTCCTTCAAGAAGTTATGCAGGTAGTACTGGCCGCGACGGGTCTCCCACTCCCAGGCGACACCGCCGAAGATCGAGAGCCAGTTGTTCGGCGGCGTCCCGTCGAGCTTGGCATCTGCCCAAACGTTCCAGTCGGCTCGCGGATTGGTGCGGTCGCTTCGGCTTTCCAGGAACCATGGATGGCGGTTGCTGGTGTGGCTCAGCACGAGATCGACGACGATCTTGAGGCCGCGCCGGTGGGCCTCCTCGATCAGGCGGTCCGCGTCGGCGAGCGTGCCGAACATCGGGTCGATATCACAATAATCTTCAACGTCGTAGCCGTAATCCTTCTGGGGCGACTTGAAGAACGGTGATAGCCAGATCGCATCGACGCCGAGCCCCGCGATGTGGTCGAGACGGGCCGTCACGCCGGGCAGGTCACCGATACCGTCGCCGTTCGTGTCGAGGAAGGAGCGCGGGTAGACCTGATAGATGACGGCGCCGCGCCACCAGGGTTGTCTGTCGCTCATCCCTTAACTGCTCCCGCTGTGAGACCTGACACGATGCGCCGCTGGAAGACGAGCACGAGCACGATCAGCGGGACGGTGACGACCACCGAGGCGGCCATGATGTTCGCCCACGGCAGCTCGAAAGCCGAGGCCCCCGAGATGAGCCCGATGGCGACCGGCACCGTCCGCTGCTCCGCGCTGAGCGTGAAGGTGAGCGCGAACAGGAACTCGTTCCACGCGCAGATGAAGGCGAGCAGGCCAGTGGTGACGAGCGCCGGGCCCATCAGCGGCAGGAAGACACGGGTGACCACCACGAAGGGGCTCGCCCCGTCGACGACCGCGGCCTCTTCGAGTTCCTTCGGCAGCTCGCGCATGAAGGTGGTGAGCACCCAAACGGTGAAGGGCACGATGAAGATCATGTACGACAGTACAAGCGAGAGCAGGTTGTTGTAGAGGCCGAGCCAGCGCACCAGCTCGAACATGCCGGAGAGCACCGCGATCTGCGGGAACATCGAGACGCCAAGGATCGTGAACAACAGCAGGCGGCGGCCGCGGAAGGCGATGCGGCCCAGCGCGTAGGCGGCGAGCACGGCGAGACTGAGCGCAAGCCCCACGACCGCGACGGCGACGAAGACCGAGTTGAGTATCTGCCGGCCGAACGGCTGTTCTTGGAAGATAACAACATAGTTCGCCCACGCCGGGTCTTGCGGCCAAGCTCGAGGCTGGAAAAGCTCGCTGCCGCTCATCAACGACGTGTTGATCGCCCAGTAGAACGGGAACACGGTGTAGACGAAGAGGACGAGGAGGAGCGCGTAGAACAGGCTGCGGCGCAGAAGCTCGATCACGTTTTTTCCTCGCGTCCAACGCCGCCGGCGGTGAGATAAACCACGGTGAACAGCGCGATGATGGCGAAGAGAAGGGTGGCGGCGGCGGAGCCGTAGCCAACGTCCTGAAAATCGACCAGCTGCTGGCGGGCGTAGATCGACATCGTCATCGTCTCGACCTTGTTGCCCTGCATCACATAGACGAGGTCGAACATGCGCAGCGCGTCGAGCGTGCGGAAGATGATGGCGACCAGCAGCGCCGGTCGCAGCAGCGGCAGCGTCACCCGGAAGAACGTCGTAACCGGATGGACGCCGTCGATGCGCGCGTTCTCGTAGCAGTCCTGCGGTAGCATCTGCAGTCCGGCGAGGATCAGGAGAGCCATGAACGGGGTCGTCTTCCAGACGTCGACGGCGATCACCGCGCCCATGGACAGATGCGGATCGGCGAGCCAGGCCCAAGGCTCGGCGATCAGCCCAACGGCGAGCAGCACTTCGTTCACGACGCCGTAGACGTCGTTGAACATCCAACGCCACATCTGCGCGGACACCACCGTCGGGATCGCCCAGGGGATCAAGATCGCCGCGCGCAGCCAGCCGCGCCCCTTGAACTCCTCGTGCAGGGCCAAGGCGATGAGTAGCCCGAGCACGGTCTCGAGCGACACCGAGACGGTTGTGAACACCACGGTGTTCCAGACCGCGCGCCACCAATCGGGATCGGTCATCAAGAAGCGATAGTTCAGAAGGCCGACGAACGCCCCGGCTTCGAGGTCGGCGAGCGTCGTGTCGGTGAGACTGAGCGCTACCGTGCGCGCCAGCGGCCAGCCAGCGACCAGGACCAGCACGACCAACATGGGCGTCAGGAACAGCCAGGCGTTCCAGAGGCGCTGCCGGCTCAGATTGCTCCGGTGCGCCGTCACGCCTCCGCCTCGCCTACCAGGTCCGCGATAGGCGTTCGAGCCGGCGCGCCAGCTGGGCAAGCGCTTGGTCCGCCGACGTCGTCCCGCTCAAGGTGGCGTGGACGGCGTTCCAGAACTCGGTCGAAACCTGATTGTAGCGCGCGCCGGTCGCGCCGGAGGGCCGCGCCACCGCGTTGGTGAAGGTGGCATAGAGGTCTTCGAAGAACGGGTTCGCTGCCAGCACGTCATCGTCGGCGTAGAGCTCGGCGATCGTCGGATTGTACGCGCCCGCGATCGCCCTGCGCTTCTGCTCCGCGCGAGAGGCAAGAAAGGCGACCAGATCTTTGGCGGCCTCGGGCGCGTCCGAGTAGCGCGACACGGCGAGGTTCCAGCCGCCGAGCACGCCGGTCGTCTGGCCGTCGGTCCCGCCCGCAGGCAAGGCGACGACGCCGACCTTGCCTTTCACCGGGCTGTCCTCGGCGTTGGCAAGTGCCCAGGCGTAGGGCCAGTTGCGCATGAAGACGGCGTGGCCAGCCTGAAAGACGCCGCGTGCCTCCTCCTCCTGGTAGGCAAGGACGCCTTTCGGCGCGATCGTGTCGATCCAACCCGCCGCCGTTTCTAGCGCGGCTGCGGCTCGCGGATTGTCGACTGTCACCGTGCCGGCCGCATCGACCACCGTGCCGCCGCCGAAGCTATGGATCCACTCCAGTGCGTTGCAGGTCAGGCCCTCATAGGCGTTGGCCTGGAAGACGAAACCCTGCATCCGCTCGTTGCCGGCGGCTCGCTCCGCCGCCTGGATCTCGGCGGCGATCGCGGTCAGCTCCTCCCAGGTCGCGGGTGGCGCGTGGCCATGTGCCTCGAGCAGGTCCCTGCGGAAGTAGAGCACGCCGGCGTCCGTGAACCAGGGAACGGCCTTGAGCTCGCCGTCGATCGTGTTGTTCGCGACGATCGCCGGGAAATGGGCCGCCAGCTCGTCCTCGGCGAAGCTGTCGCGGAGATCGAGGAAGTGCGCGCCGAGAATACCCGGCCAAATGACGTCGACCTGATAGACGTCGATGTCGGGGCTGCGCGAGGCGAGGATCTGCTGGTAAAGCGCGAGGCGCTCGCTGGTCGAGTTCGGGGTCGAGACGACGGTAACGGGGACGCCGCTCGCTTCCGACCAGGCGGCGACGCCTTCCTGGCAGAGCTGCAGCTCTTGGCCGACGGCACCACAGGAGATTGCGAGTTCCCGCGCCTCGGCGGCGGGCGCCGGCACCAGGTGGGCGGCAAGCCAAACGCTCACCGCCGCTATCGCTGCACGTGCCGCCATTGATATCTCCCCCGATCATCCGTCTCTTTTGCCTTGCAGGTAGCCACGATCCTTGCCGGGAAACAACCTCCGCTGCAGGTCCGGAAGCCACGTTGAGAGGCGCGCACGCATGCCTGAACCGTCGCGCGACATGGAGGTCGCGCGTCTTGTCATCTGCCACCCGCCTGATCTTTGGGGTCGTCGTGAGCACGACGCTGGCGTTGGCCGGCGCGGCGCGCGCGGGTGAGGCCGTCACCGTGTTCGCGGCCGCCAGCCTGACCGAGGCGATGACTGCGGTGGGCGCGGCGCACAGCGAGGCGAGCGGAGTAGCGGTCCGCTTCTCGTTCGCGGCCTCATCGACGCTGGCGCGGCAGATCGAGGCGGGTGCGCCCGCCGACATCTTCGCCTCCGCCAACGTCGCTTGGATGGATCGTCTCGAGTCGCTTGGTCGCGTTGACGCGGCGTCGCGCAGCAGCCTCGGCAGCAACCGGCTCGTTCTGGTCGTGCCGCGTGGCGCCGCGAACTCCGCCGCACCGCAAGACATCGGGGCGGTGCTGCGGCGGGACGGGCGCATCGCGGTCGGCGATCCCGACCATGTGCCGGCGGGCATCTATGCTCGCGAGGCGCTGACGACGCTGGGGCTCTGGCGAGCCGTCTCGCCGCGCCTGGCACGGGCGGACAACGTTCGCAGCGCGTTGGCGTTGGTCGAGCGTGGGGAAGCCCCCGTCGGCATCGTCTATGCCACCGACGCTGCGATCACCGAAGGCGTGCGCATCGCGGCGTCCCTGCCGGTCGAAAGCCACAGCCCCATCGCCTATCCTGTGGCGATCGTCGCGGGCGCCGAGCGCCACGCGGTCCGCGCGCTGTTCGCGTTCATGACCAGTGACGCGGCTGCGGCGATCTTCGCGCGCTTCGGCTTCCTCGACCGATGAGCCGCTCGTGCTGAGCCCGGCCGAAATCCAGGCGCTGACGCTGAGCCTGCAGGTGGCACTCGTCGCGGTGGCAGCCGCGCTGCCGGTGGCGGTCCTGACAGCGCTCGCGCTAGCGCGGCCACGCTTTCCAGGACGGGCACTCCTCGATGCCGTCGTCCACCTGCCGCTGGTACTGCCACCGGTGGTCATGGGCTACCTGCTGTTGATCACGTTCGGGACGCAGGCGCCGCTCGGTGCGTGGCTGCTCGAGACGTTCGGGGTTCGTTTCGTCTTCAGCTGGACGGGTGCCGCGCTCGCTGCTGCCGTCGTCACCTTCCCGTTCCAGGTACGAGCGATCCGGCTCGCCATCGAGGCGATCGACCCCGGCCTGATCCAAGCGGCGGCAACCTTGGGCGCCGGTCCTATCGATCGGGTGGCGACCATCATCCTGCCGTTGGCGCTCCCTGGCATCATCGCCGGTGCCATCACGGCCTTCGCCGCAAGCCTCGGCGAGTTCGGCGCGATCATCACGTTCGTCTCGAATATCCCGGGTGAAACGCGCACGCTGCCGCTCGCGATCTACACCGCGATCCAGACACCCGGCGGCGAGGCCCTGGCGGGTCGGCTCGCCGCACTTTCGATCGTGCTCGCCCTGGTGGGCCTGATGCTGGCGGAGGTGGCCGCGCGCCGCGTTCGGACGATGACCGGGCCTTGACGCTCGAGGTCGCCATTCAGCATCGGCAGGGCTCGTTCACGCTGGACGCGCAATTCAGCGTCGACGAGCCGGGCGTTACCGCGTTGTTCGGCCCGTCCGGTGCTGGCAAGTCCAGCATCGTCCAAGCGATCGCAGGCCTGCTGCGGCCCGAGCGCGGCCGCATCGTGATCGACGACGACGTGGTTTTCGACAGCCGTACCGGCCGCAATGTCCCGGCCTGGCGACGGCGCCTCGGCTACGTCTTCCAGGATGACCGGCTGTTTCCACACCTGTCGGTGCGCGACAATCTCCTCTTCGGCGCGCGCCGGTCGCGCGGCGGTCGGCGCGCTGCCGCGTTCGACGACGTCGTCGCCACGCTGGGCATCGGTGCTCTTCTCGGCCGCCGGCCGAGCGCGCTCTCGGGCGGCGAACGGCAGCGCGTCGCGCTGGGTCGCGCGCTCCTTGCCCGGCCGCGCATGCTGCTGTTGGACGAGCCGCTTTCGGCCTTAGACCAAGCGCGGAAAGCCGAGATCATGCCCTTTCTGACCCAGCTCCGCGACGCGGCGCGGGTGCCGATGGTTTATGTCACGCATGCCCTGGACGAGTTCACACGACTCGCCGACACGATCGTGCTGCTCGACCGCGGGGCCGTGCGGGCGGCCGTGCCGGTTGTCGAGGCGATGGCTCGCCTTGATCTTCTGCCCTTTGCGGGCGCCGGTGGCGCCGGCGCCCTGATCGTGGCGCGGGTGGTCGATCACGATCCGGCCGACGCGCTGACCGAGCTGGCATTCGCTGGGGGACGGCTATGGGTGCCAGCGATCAGCGTTCGCAAAGGCGATCGCGTCCGTGTCCGTATTGCCGCTCGGGATGTCATACTAGCATCATCTGCGCCCAATGAAACAAGTATAAACAATATATTAGAAGGGAAAATTGAAGCGATATCCGAAGAAAGCGGCGCGCTTGCGCACGTGCGCCTCGTCGTCGGTGAGACCGCGCTCCTGGCACGGATCACGCGCCGCTCCCTGCGGCGGCTCGCGCTTGTCGAGGGCGGCGTAGGCTACGCGTTGATCAAGGCGGTTTCGGTGCACGGCCACGACCTCGACGACCAGCGGACGGGCGATCTCCTCTAGGCCGACGGTCTCGAACGACGGGCCGCGAAGCCGCGCCGTCGACCACCGGGCGCGGTCAGCACGACGCGTCGTTGTCGCTGTCCGCGCGCTAAAGTTGGTGGCAACCGAGTTCCGGTGGAGGCGAGAGATTGTCGACCTCGCGTTGCGCGGAGGCGACGGCGATGATCATCGACGCGTTGATGGTATCGGCGCTCAACAGATCGAAGAACCCACAGCCGGCGAGAACCTTGGAGATCCGGCAGATCGCGTCGACACGGTTGCTCGATGTGTCCTCGGCAACCTCTCGGGGCTCTTCGCCAGCCCGCGCCGCGGCGACGCGCCAGTAGCCGCCGGTATGGCGCGGCAAGTCTATCTCCAGCGTGAATTCCTCACAGGAGAAGCACAGGGTCATCTGACCGGCGAAATAGGTTCGAACCGTCCATCCGTCGCGTAGGCAGAAGTGAATGTACTTCCCGCATGTCGCGCATTTCGAGCCATCGGAGCGGTGCTCGCCTCGCGGCATCGCAGACCTTTCACCGGTGCGTGGGACTGACGGCGGAAGACAATCGAGAGTGGGAGAGTCTTCCGAACCACTCGCGCTCCACGTTAGTTTATTCGAGCCTGAGCGGCAAATTGCCGCGATTGCTACGATGGTCGTAGCGAGGCGGCCTGAGTCACGCAGGCGAGTTGTTCGGACGCTTAGCAAGCGGCGGCGGCGGCTTCCTCGCGGGCCAGCCAGACGGCGGTGTCGTGGAAGACGGCGCCCCGCGCAGGTCGCGCCGGATCGGCGCTGATCAGACGGTTGATGCCGACGCCTTCGATGAACGCGTCATTCGGCCACACACTCTCGATGGTGAGCGTGCCCGCAAGTCCGCCAGCGCGTCGTTCCGCGTGCAGCAGTACCGAGCCGAGCGCGTTGCCGATGCGGACCAAGTCACCGTCGTCGATGCCGAGGCGGTCGGCGTCGCCAGGTGGGACCAGCAGCGTCGGACGCCGCATCTTGCGGCGGCTGGTCGCCGTCTCCGTGAAGCTCGTGTTGAGGAACTCACGGGCCGGGCCTGCCACCAACCGGAAGGGGTGCGCCTCGCTGCGCTCGTCGACCACCTGGGCGTGGTCAGGAAACGCTGACAAACCCTCGGCTGTCGCGCCCAATGCCGCCCACGGGGCCTTGAACCGGAACCGTCCGTGCTCTGTCGGAAAGCCGTCGAGAAAGTGCGCGGTGCGAAAGTCCGGCGCGAGATCGTGGCCCTCTGCTTCGACAATAGCCGCAAAATCGGGCAGCCCTGACGCCGCGAGTGTCGCCTCGATCAGCTCGCGCGAAGAGAGCGCGAAGCCCGCATGCTCCGCGCCGACGCGACGCGCGATTTCGGAGACGACCCAGTGATTTTCACGGCACTCGGCCGGGGGCTCGAAGCGCTTGGGGCTGATCTGCAGGATCGTGTGCCCGGATGCCCGGTAAATGTCGTCGTGCTCCAGGAACATGGTGGCTGGCAGCACGAGGTCGGCGTGCTTGGCGGTGTCGGTCATGAATTGCTCGTGGACGGCGACGAAGAGATCGTCGCGCTTGAGCCCGGCGAGTACGCGGTCCAATTCCGGCGCCACGCAGGCTGGATTGACGTTCTGGACGAGCATGGCGTCCACCGGTGGGCCGAACTTGAGCGCCTCACGGTCGCCGGTGAGCACTCGGCCGATCTGCGACATGTCGAGCATCCGAACGCCGGGATCGGCGACGTCGAGGCCCATGATCAGCGTCATGTCGAGGGGGTAGAGATCTCCCTGATTGTAGAGCGCGCCGCCGCCCTCGACCTGCCATGCGCCGGTGACCGCCGGCAGACACGATGCGGCGTGCATGTTCATCGCGCCGTTGCGCGAGCGCGTGAAGCCGAAGCCGAGGCGCAGGTAGCTGCGCTTGGTGCCCCCGTAGAGGCGCGCGAACGCTCGGATCTCCTCAGGCGCCAGCCCACAGATCGCGCTTGCCCACTCCGGCGTGCGGGTGCGCAGATGCTCGCGCAGCCCTTGCGGATCGTCGGTGTACTGCTCGAGATAGGACCAATCGGCCATGTTGTCGGCGAACAGCTCGTGCATGACCGCGCACGCGAGGGCCGCGTCGGTGCCAGGCTGAACGGGCAGGTGCAGATCCGCCTGGCGCGCCGTCGGGGACAGGTACGGGTCGACGACGACCAGCTTGGCGCCTGAGCGTCGCGCTTTGGCGATGAAGTTCATCAGCTGCACCTGGGTGGCCACGGCGTTGAGCCCCCACAGCACGATGACCTCGGACCTCGGGATCTCCGTTGCGTCGACGCCCCAGCGGCGCCCGGCGCCCGCGTTCCACCCAGTGGTGGCGATGCGCGTGCAGATGGTGTCGTCCTGGCCCGAATAGCGTTTGGCGTGGCGGAGACGGTTGATGCCGTCGCGCTGCACCAGCCCCATCGTTCCGGCATAGTAGTAGGGCCAGACGGCCTCGGGCCCGTGGCGCGCCGCCGCCGTGAGGAAGGCCTCGGCGATCCGGTCCAGCGCGTCGTCCCATCCGATTGGGGCGAAACGGCCGCTGCCCTTCGCCCCGACGCGCACCATCGGCTGCAGAAGCCGGTCAGGGTGGTAGAGGCGCTCGGCGTAGCGCGCGACCTTGGCACAGATCACGCCGTCGGTGTAGCGATGGCGTCTGCTGCCGTGGACGCGAACGAGCGAGCCGTCGGGTGCGCGCTCGATCGCCAATGCGCAGACGCTCGGACAGTCGTGGGGACAGACGGCCGTTTGCGCCATCGTGCGTGCTTCCTCGAGCGTGGCGAAACAGGTAGCTTTGCGCGCCGCGACAACGGTCTGCGACGACCTACATGGGCAAAAGTGGTACAATAAGGGCGTGGTGTCGTCGACCACGCGATCACGTGCTGGGGAGACTGCCGATGACGACGTTCGACGAGCGCCTCAAGGCGGAACTGGCGAAATTCAAGCACGACATGGAGTTCGAGTTCCGCGTTCGGATGCGCCGCGACAAGTTGTTCGCGTTGCAGGTCGCCAAGGAATTGGGTCTCGCCGAAGCAGAGGCGCTTGCCTATGCCAAGGCGGTCGTGCTCGCCGATTTCGCCCAGGTCGGAGACGACCCGGTGATCAACAAGGTTGTGGAGGACCTGCAGGCACGCGGAGCAACGGTTGACCCGGTCGGCCTCCAGCGCGACCTCGACAAGTTGAAGATGGAAGCGCAACAGCAGGTGATGCAGGAATGAGCGAGACGGAGCCAACGCCACGGTCTGACCAGCAGCGAGGCACCGGCGATCGAACGGTTCCCGAAGAGGCTTCGCCACAGGCCAAGAACGGCAATCGCCCGGCGCAACCTTCAGGCGAGAAGGGCGGGCCGAAAGGCCCGGAGCCGACGCGGTACGGCGACTGGGAGAAGGGCGGACGCTGCTTCGACTTCTGACGCTTGCCCGTGCCGCCGATCGTCTACCACCCGAGTTACAGCGTGCCGTTGCCGACTGGGCACCGGTTTCCGATGCCCAAGTTTCGCGCGCTCTTCGATGAGCTCGACCGGCGAGGCCTAGTCCAGCCATCGAATTGCTTCGTGCCCGAGCTGGCGCCGCGGGCGTGGCTGGAGCTGGTTCACACGCCGGGCTACGTCACCGACGTTCTCACGCAACGCCTGTCGCCCGCGGCGGAGCGACGCCTGGGCCTACCGATGAGTGCTGCGGTCGCGGAGCGGGCGCGAGCGGCGACTTCGGGCACGGTGCTTGCGGCGCGACTAGCCCTCAAGCACGGCATCGCCTGCAACACCGCCGGCGGCAGCCACCATGCGTTCGCTGACGCCGGCGCGGGTTTTTGCGTCTTCAACGACGTTGCGGTCGCGGCCGCGGTGTTGCTGGCCGAGTGCGTGCTGCGGCGGGTGCTGGTGGTCGATCTCGACGTCCATCAAGGCGATGGTACAGCCCTGATGTTCCGAGACGACCCTCGCGTGGTCACGTTTTCGATCCATGCCCGGACGAACTTTCCCGCGCGCAAGCAGACGAGCGACGTCGACGTCGCGCTGCCGCGCGGGACCGACGACGACGCCTACCTAGCATGCCTCGAGACGACGCTACCTTCGGTGCTGGCGCGCGCAGCCCCCGATCTCGTCTTCTACAACGCCGGCGTCGACCCGCACCGCGACGACAAGTTGGGTCACCTGGCGCTCAGCGACGGCGGGCTCGCGGCCCGCGACCGTTACGTCCTCGACCTTGTCAACCGCGCCGGCGTGCCGGTCGTCGGCGTGATTGGTGGCGGGTACGACAACGACGCGCTGCGTCTGGCGCGCCGTCATGCCATTCTGCACCGCACGGCGGCCGCGGTTGCGAGCGATTTGGGTTGAGCGCGATCGGGCGCGCCTACTCGTCGCCCACCTGCGCGCTCTCGACGAGGGCCGCGAGCGCGTCGACATCGCGCACGATCAGCGCCCCGGATCGTTTGGCGACGAGGCCCATGCGCTGAAGCGCTGCGAGCTCGCGGCTGACGGTCTCGCGCTGAGTGCTGATCCGCGTCGCGATCACGGCGTGTGTGGGGGCCGGGCGAATGGCGCAGGTGCCGTCGGGCTCCACCACACCTTCCCGGGCGAGCCGGAGGAGCTCAGCATGAACGCGGTTGCGGGCGACCAGGGTGGTGAACTCGAACACGCGGTCGGAGAGGCCGCGCACAAGAAATGCCAGGTGCTGCAGCACCGCGTCCATCACGGCCGGCGAGGTCACCATCGCCGCCTTCAGGGCTTCGGCATTGAAGGCGGCCAACGCCGAGGGCTCGATGGCGACGACATTGGCCGAGCGCGGCTTGCCGTCGATCGCGCCGAGGAGGCCGAACGTGGTTCCGCTCGACTGGTCGCGGAAACTCACTTCCTGGCCGCGCGGCGAGAGTAGCGTCACCCGGACGCGGCCCTGGAAGAGCGCGAAGACGTCGCCACCAACATCATCCTGGTCGATGATGTTGGTACCGGCCGCGACGCTGAAGGCGCGCGCGCGGCGCGCCAACGTGTCGCGGGTGGCCGCGTCGGCGCCGGTGAAGAGGTCGATGCCTGCGAGCCGCTGTGCCAGGGTTTGGCCGTGCACGGTGTCTCTCCCGGACTGGTCATCGCCGCACCCTCGTCGCGTTCCCGCTGCCTGCGCGCTACCGACCCACGCAGCACAGTCGCCGGAGATCACGGATGCTCGAACTGTTTTATTGGACAACACCCAATGGCCACAAGATCACAATTTTCCTCGAGGAGGTAGGGTTAGACTACAATATAACGGCGGTTAACATCGGTCGTGGCGAGCAATTCGAGCCATCATTTTTGAAGATCGCGCCGAACAACCGTATTCCGGCGCTCGTCGACCACGAACCGAGCGACGGTGCGGGCCCACTGGCGATCTTCGAGTCGGGCGCTATTCTCGAGTATCTTGCCGATAAGAGCGGGTTTCTCTTGCCGAGCACGCCGCGCCGGCGCTTCGCTGTCCTGCAGTGGCTATATTGGCAGATGGGTAATTTCGGCCCGATGCTCGGACAGAACCACCACTTCAAGCAATATGCGCCTGAGAAGCTAGAGTACGCGATCAAACGCTACGGCGACGAGGCACGCCGGCTCTATGCGGTTCTGAACGGGCAATTGGCCGATCGTGAGTTCCTCGTGGAGGAGTATTCGATCGCCGATATCGCCTGCTATCCCTGGACCGTGTCGCATGAGCGACAGGGGATCGATCTCGATGAATTCCCCAATGTTCGCCGGTGGTTTGAGGCGATCCGCGATCGGCCGGCGACGGTGCGTGCCTACGAGCGCGCCAAGACCATCAACAACGAGGCGACGATGAGCGAAGCCGCGAAGGCGGTGCTCTTCGGCCAGACGGCGCCGCGCCGGCCGGGCACGTGAGGTGACGGTCGACCTCGCGCATCACGACTGGGGCGGCGACGGCGAGACGGTCTTCGTCATGCACGGCCTGTTCGGCTCGGGCCGCAACTGGCAGCGGGTCGGCCGCGCGCTCACCGACCGCCGCCGGGTCGTCGGCGTTCACCTGCGCAACCATGGCGAATCGCCGTGGGACGAGACGATGACCTACGATGCGATGGCCGACGACGTTCTTGCGTTAATGGATCGCCGCGGCCTCGCCGCTGTCGACCTCGTCGGCCACTCGATGGGTGGTAAGGTCGGGATGGTGGCGGCGCTCAGAGCCCCCGCTCGCGTCCGGCACCTCGCGGTCATCGACATCGCTCCGGTCCGCTACAGCCACGATCACCGGCTCGAGGTTGATGCGATGCGTGGCCTTGACCTCGGCGCGCTGCCGAACCGAACTGCTGCTGACGCGGTCCTCGCTGACGCGATCCCCGAAGCGTCACTTAGGGCCTTCCTGCTGCAGAATTTGGCCAGCGCCGGCGGCGGCTATCGCTGGCGCGTCAATCTCGAGGGGATCGCTGCGCACATGGATGAGCTCACCGACTTCCCGGATGTGCAGGCCGGCTTCGACGGACCGGTGCTCCTGCTGTCGTGCGGGCGCAGCGACTATGTCGACGAGGGCGGCCGCAGGCGGATGCGCGAGTTGTTTCCGCAGACGCGCTTCGTCCATTGGCCGGACGAGGGTCACTGGCCACATGCCGAGCGTCCTGACGAGATGGCGACGCTGCTGGCCGGGCTGCTGGCGGAGCCCGCTTAGCCTCAGCCGCCGGTCACGCTCATGTGCCGCGCCACCGCCGGACGCGCGTGCCGCCGGTCGATAACGAAGTCGTGACCCTTGGGCTTGCGCGTGATGCCTTCGCGAATCACGGCGATGACGGCCTGGTCGTCCGCCGACGCGCGCAAGGCCGACCGCAGGTCGGCGGCGTCCTCCTGGCCGAGGCACATGTACATCGTGCCGGTGCACGTGACGCGGACGCGATTGCAGCTCTCGCAGAAATTGTGGCTGAGCGGCGTGATGAAGCCGAGCCGGCCGCCGGTCTCCTCGATCCGCACATAGCGGGCTGGGCCCCCGGTTGCGTAGGGAATATCGGTCAGCGTCCAGCGGCGCTGCAGGTCGGCGCGAACCCGCGATAGCGGCAGGTACTGGTCGGTGCGATCGCCGTCGATCTCGCCCAGCGGCATCGTCTCGATCAGCGTCAGGTCGAAACCCTCGGCGCCGCACCAGGCGATCATGCGATCAAACTCGTCCTGATTGACGCCCTTGAGCGCCACCGCGTTGAGCTTGATCTTTAGGCCCGCGCGTTTCGCCGCCTCGATCCCAGCCATCACTTTGTGGAAATTGCCCCAGCGGGTGATCGCCTTGAATTTCGCTGAGTCGAGGGTGTCCAACGACACGTTGACCCGACGCACGCCGGCCGCGAACAGGGCATCGGCGAAGCGCTCGAGCTGGCTGCCGTTGGTCGTCACCGTCAGTTCGTCGAGGCCATGGCC
>CAYUKE010000024.1:0-17108 GCA_964445185.1 uncultured Geminicoccaceae bacterium | reverse complement strand
GCACGGCCCCAACGGCGTCGCCGTCGTTGGCGACGTGCCCCAGGGTTTGCCGCCGCTGACGATGCCGAGCTTCGATCTCGACCTCTGGGGCCAGCTCCTGGTGCCGGCGCTGCTGATCTCAGTGATAGGCTTTATCGAGAGCGTGTCGATCGGGCAGACGCTTGCCGCGAAGAAACGGCAACGGATCGACCCGGACCAGGAACTGATCGGCCTCGGTGCCGCCAACGTCGCGTCAGCCGTTTCGGGCGGCTATGCCGTCACCGGCGGCTTCGCCCGCTCCGTCGTCAACTTCGACGCCGGCGCCGCGACCCCGGCGGCCGGCGCCTTCACCGCGCTCGGGATCGCGCTCGTGACGCTCCTGCTGACGCCGCTTCTGTTCTTCCTGCCGAAAGCGACGCTCGCCGCGACGATCATCGTCGCCGTCTTGTCGCTGGTCGATCTCGGCGCCCTCAAGCGAACCTGGATCTACTCGAAGAGCGACTTCGCCGCGATGGCGACGACCATCCTGCTGACACTGACTTTGGGCATCGAAGCCGGCATCGCCGTGGGCGTCGGCCTGTCGCTCGTCTTGTTCCTCTTCCGCACGAGCCGACCGCACATGGCCGTCGTTGGTCAGGTGCCGGGCACCGAGCATTTCCGAAACGTGTTGCGCCACGACGTGGTGACCAGCCCGAAGGTGCTCACCGTGCGGGTCGACGAGAGCCTCTACTTCGCTAACGCGCGCTTCTTGGAGGACCGGATCTACGACCTTGCCGCCGCCAAGCCCGACATCACCCACGTGGTTTTGATGTGTCCGGCCGTGAACTTCATCGATGCCAGTGCGCTCGAAAGCCTGGAGGCCATTGTCCAGCGCTTGAACGACGCGGGCGTCCGCTTCCACCTGTCCGAGGTCAAGGGACCGGTGATGGACATGCTGAAACGCGTCCACTTTCTCGACAACCTCACGGGCGAGGTGTTCCTCTCCCAACACCAGGCGATGGAGCGTCTTGATCCCGCAACGCTCCATGCGGCTACGCGCCGGCTGACCGTCGCCGACTGACGTTCCCGAGCGTCCATGTGCGGGCAATGGCGACGAGAGCCAGCGCCAAGGTTAGCGCGCCAACGGGCCAGGCCGGTCGGATGCCGGTCGCTGCCGAAAGGTTCGTCGCCAGCAGTGTGCCGAGGTCGACGCCGAAGCGGAGGTGGAAGTAGACGGCCTCACCGATCGCCGTGGCGCCGGTCGCGGCAAGCGCGAGCGTCAGCGCGGCGACGGCGCCGAGCCGGCCGACTCGCCAGCGCCAGATGCGAGCGGCAAGCAGCCAGAGGAGAAGACCGCTCATCACCATCGCCTCGCTCGGATCGAGGCGCGTCTGGAGAAAGAAGTGGACTGTGGCGAGAATGGCGATCGGGTAGACGAGCCGGTGCAGCGCCTGCCAGCGCCGCGCGCCGAGCCGGCGGACCGCGCCGTCCGTCGAAGTCAACCCGAGCACGATTAGCCCGAGGAGCGCCGACGCGCCGATCGTCAGGTAGACCCGCGTCCCGATCTCGGCAGCGACCTTCGCCCAAACCCAGTCCTGCAGCGCGACGTAGAACAGAAGATGCGCGAACGCGTAGGCGAGCGCGGCGAGGCCGATCAGGCGGCGGATGCGGATCAAGCCGTTCCAGCGCCAGAGCAGCCGAACCGGCGTCACCGCGAGCGATAGCAGCAGCAGGCGCAGCGCCCAACGGCCGGCCTCGTCCTGAAGCGCTTCGACCGGCTCGGCGCCCAGTCGATCGCCGCCCCAAGCGACAGCAAGGAGGATGGCGGGAAGCATGAGCAAGAGCAGCGCCGTCGCCTTAAGCGGCGAGACGGCACCGCGGTGATCGCGCCATGGCGGACGCCAGCTGGAAACGAAGTCATTCGCGAGCACGGTCATGACGCGGAGTTGGGCACGCACACGGGCCGGGCCAAGGTCTGGCGCCGCGCCATCGGGTGCGCGGCGACGCCGTTGGCGGGGCCGGGTAACCTGTCTAAGGTTGAGTCGTTGACCGCGCCGAAGCCGATGCCTGAGCCAACCAAAAGCGTACGCCTCATCCATCGTCCGAGCGTTGCTGCACCCCTGAGCCGTGTCGCGGCGCTCTATCTGCAGACAGTAGTCGCGACCGGCCGATGGAAAGCCACCTTTCACCCGGACACCGTCGCCATGCTCGCCGGCGGCGAGGGTGGGATCGGGGTTTTCTGGCACCAGCGCTTGCTCGGGCTGCCCATCCTCTGGCGGCAGCTGCAGGACCGAGCCGGCGTCGATTTCCCTTGGGCGGCGATCGTCTCCCAGCACGGCGACGGCGAGCTGATCGCACGAACCCTCCAGCGCTTTGGCGGTGCCATGCTGCGCGGCTCGACGGGCCGCGACGGGGCGGCGATGGCGGCCCGCGCCGGCCGGGTGATGCTCGATCGAGGCGGCTGCATCGCGGTGGTGGTTGATGGGCCTCGCGGGCCGCACGGGCGGGTTCATCCGGGCGCCGCGCACCTTGCCCGAGCGAGCGGCCGACCGGTCGTGCCGTTGACCTTCGCCGTCGAGCGCGGCTTCCAAGCCCGGAGCTGGGACCGCCTGCTGGTGCCGCTGCCCTTCGGCCGCGGCTGCTTTCACGCCGGAGCGCCTATAGCAGTTCCGCGCGGCGCCCCCTCCCTCGACGCCTACAGCGGCGAAATCGGCCGCGCATTGCACGATCTCAACGCGCGCGCCGATGCGGCCTTCGACCGGCCGCGCGCGGGCGTCGCACGGCCGCTCGGGCGCGCCTGAGCCGGCGCCCCTTGACAGAGCTCGCGCAAGCTTCTCAAGCTCCGGGGTCACTGGAGGAGTACGGCATGGGCGCCTATCGGCGTCCGGTGTCGCTGCCGGACGCAGTCGCCGCGTTGGCCGCAGAGCCCCACCGCATCGTCGCGGGTGGGACCGACGTCTACCCCGCCGACGCGACAGCCGTCGCCTGGGGTGAGCCCGGCCTCGACCACGGCCGGCAAGCCCCGCTCCTTGATGTGACAGCGATTCCCGAGCTACACCAGTTGCAGGTTACCGCCACTGGCGTCGTCGTCGGCGCCGGGATCACCTGGTCGGAGATCGTCGCCGCGGCGCTACCGCCCCACTTCGATGCGCTGAAGCGGGCGGCGGCCGAGGTCGGCGGTCGCCAGATCCAGAACCGCGGCACGATCGGCGGCAATCTTTGCAACGCGTCGCCGGCAGCAGATGGCGTACCGCCGCTCCTGGCGCTCGACGCTGAGGTGGAATTGGCTCGGCGCGATGGCTCGCGGCGACTGCCGCTCGCGGCGTTTCTACTCGGTAATCGACAGACGGCCCGCGCGGCGAACGAGCTGATGACCGCGGTCCACGTGCCGGCGGTGGCGACGGACGCGCGGAGCAATTTCCACAAGCTAGGTGCGCGCCGCTACCTCGTCATCTCGATCGCCATGGTCGCGGTAGTCCTCGCCCTGGACGAAGCCGGCGCCGTCGCCGACGTCCGAATAGCGGTTGGGGCCTGCTCGCCGGTGGCGCAGCGCCTCGATGTGCTCGAGCGTGCGTTGCTCGGCGTGCCGCTCGGGGCGGCGGCGGACGTCGTCTCCGAAGCCCATTTCGAGGCCCTCCAGCCAATCGACGACGTCCGCGCCAGTGCGACGTACCGGCTTCACGCCGCCCGCGTTCTTGTCGCCCGCGCCCTGGCCGATCTGGCGGGCGCGCCGAGGTTAGCCGCATGAACGCGCTGGCTCGCCCCGAAGCCGCGGCCGCCGGTATCGCCTGTCGGGTGAATGGCAGACCGGTGCGGCTCCTCTCGTCGCCATCCGAAAGGCTCTCGCGCGTCCTGCGCGAGGAACTGGGCCTGACGGGCACCAAGGTCGGCTGCGACGCCGGCGATTGTGGTGCTTGCACGGTGCGTCTGGACGATCAGCAGGTTTGCGCCTGCCTCGTGCCCATCGGCCAGGTCGTCGGCAGCACCATAACGACCGTCGAGGGCCTCGGCGACGACCCGCGGCTGGCGCGCCTGCAAGCGGCCTTCGTCCGCGCGGGCGCCACGCAGTGCGGCATCTGCACACCGGGCATGCTGATGGCCGCGAGCGAGCTGCTGGCGGCTGACCTACCACCCGGCCGTGGCGAGATCGAGGCGGCGCTCGCCGGGGTTCTCTGCCGCTGCACGGGCTACAACCAGATCGTCGACGCCGTCCTCGACGCCTTCGCGCCGCCCATCGCCATTCCCGCGCCGCGCGCCGGTCGCGCCGTCGGCGCGCCGGTCGCCAAGCGCGACGGCACCCGCAAGGTCGACGGCAGCGAATCCTACGGGGCCGACGCGGCCCCGGTGGACGCCCTCGTCCTGCGCGTGATCCGCGCACCTCACGCGCACGCGCGCGTCACGATCGGCGATCTGGCACCCTTGCTGCAGCGCCATTCGGGCCTCGTCCGTGTTCTCAGCCATGACGACGTACCCGGCGCCAACGTCTTCGGCATCCTGCCGGCCATGCGCGACCAGCCGGTGCTCGCACCGGGCCTCGTTCGGCACCGCGGCGAGCCGGTCCTGGCCCTGATCGGCACGGCGGAAGCCGTCGCCGCGGTCACCACGGAAGAGCTGCCGCTCAGCTACACGCCGCTCGCCGAGGTCGACTTCGCCACCGCGCGCGCAGGCGGCGGCGTCGACCTGCACGCGGCACGGCCGGCGAACTTGCTCACCGAGGGACGGGTCCGAACGGGCGACCTCGAAGCAGTGCCGGCGGGTTCGATCGCGGTGTCCGGACAGATGCGCACGAGCTTCGTCGAGCACGCCTATATCGAGCCGGAGGCAGGTTGGGCGCAACGCGTCGGCGATCGCATCGAGATCACGGCGTGCACCCAGAGCCCGTACATGGATCGGGACGAGACCGCGCACGTGCTGGGCCTGGCGCCAGAGCAGGTGCGGATCATCCCGTCGGCCTGCGGTGGCGGCTTCGGCGGCAAGCTCGACCTGTCGGTGCAGCCGCTGCTCGCGCTCGCCGCCTGGCTTACCGGGGCGCCCGTGCGCTGCACGTACACCCGTCCCGAGAGCATGGCCGCGACGACCAAGCGGCACCCGTCGGCGGCCGAGGCGACGCTCTGGGTCGGCGCCGACGGGACCTTCGAGGGGCTGCGCTACGCCGGCGACTTCGACACCGGTGCCTATGCCTCGTGGGGCCCGACGGTCGCCGGCCGCGTGCCCGTGCATTGCAGCGGTCCCTATCGCGTGCCCCGCGTGCTGGCGACCGCCCGCGCGTTGCACACCAACGGCCCACCCGCCGGCGCGTTCCGCGGCTTCGGCGTGCCGCAAGCGCTGTTGCTGACCGAGAGCCTGATCGACGCCGCCGCGCGGCGGCTCGACCGCTGTCGGCTCGACATCCGGCTCCAGAACGCGCTGCATGCGGGTGACCGCACGGCAACCGGCCAAGTGCTGGCGCACTCGGTCGGGCTCACCGCCTGCCTTGAGACGCTGCGGCCGACCTGGGAGCAATGGCAGATCGAGACCCGCGCCGCCAGCGACGCGCCCGGCCCCGAGCGCCTCGGTGTGGGGCTCGCGACAGTCTGGTACGGCTGCGGCAACACCGGGATGAGCAACCCCGCGACCCAGCGCGTGTCGCTTCATGCCGACGGCAGCCTCACCTTCTGGAACGGCGTCCAGGACATCGGCCAGGGCTCGTCGACGATCATGCCGCAGATCCTTGCCGACGCGCTCGGCGTGCCCGTCGACGCAATCGCCGTCAGCCTGGCCGACACCGACCTGACAGCCGACTGCGGCAAAACCTCCGCCTCGCGCCAGACCTTCATCTCCGGCCGCGCGACGCAGCTCGCGGGCGAGGATCTGCGCCGTCAGCTTCTGCGCCTCGCCAACGCTGGCCCCGATGCCCGCCTCTACCCGATGACGGGCCGGGTCTGGGTGCGCGACGGCGACCGCGACACGATCGTGGAGCTCGCCGAACTCGCGGCCGACGAGCACGGCATCGTGCTGGAGGGCCAGGGCACTTTCGACCCGCCGGCAACCCCCCTCGACGCCGACGGCCAGGGCCGCCCCTACGCCTCGTACGGCTTCGGCGCGCAGCTCGCTCTGGTCGCGGTCGACGTGGAGCTTGCGACCGTTCGCGTGCGCAAGATCGCCGCTGCCTACGACGTCGGCCGCGTGATCAATCCGCAGCAGGTTGAGGGCCAAATCCAAGGCGGTATCGCGCAAGGCCTTGGGCTCGCGCTGCTCGAAGAATACGTTCCGGGCCGCACCGAGAATCTGCACGACTACTTGATCCCGACGATCGGCGACATGCCCGAGGTCGAGATCCACCTGATCGAGGCGGCGGACCCGCTCGGGCCGTTCGGCGCGAAGGGCGTGGGCGAGCACGCGCTGATCCCGACCGCACCGGCGATCCTCAACGCCATCACCGATGCGACGGGTGTTCAACTCGACGCAGTGCCGGTCCTGCCGCATCGCCTGCACGCCGCGCTCGCTGCCGCTGGGAGGCTGGCGTGAGCGAAGCGCCTGCGCTGCCGGATCGGACGACGAGCTTCGGCGCCCGCGAGGACGACGGGATCGTCCGCTGCGACGCGTGCCCGGTTCTCTGCCGCATCCGCCCCGGCCGCGCCGGCGCCTGCAGCCGCTACGCCAACGAGGACGGGGCGCTTGTCCGCGTCGATCCGATCGTCCTCGCCCAGCAGGTGGTCGCCAACGGCGATCCGCTGGTCGCCTTCGCCGAGAGCGGCGCGGAGGGTACCTACATTCGTGGCGCGCCGACCTTCCTCACCGGCATCGGCGCCGGCACGACCTACCCCGACTACAAGCCCGCGCCGTTCATCGTCGCCCAAGTGGACGAAGGCTGCGATACGGTCACGGTCGTTTCGGAGGGCATCTTCTCTTACTGCGGCGTCAAGGTGAAGATCGACACCGACCGGCATCTCGGCGCCGAGCGCCGGACCGTCTGTGTGCATGGCGAGCCGGTGGGGCATGTCACGACGGCCGAGTACGGCTCGCAGATGCTCAGCATCGGTGGCGTCCACCACCTGACCGGCACGACCAAGGCCGCCGGCAACGCAACCTGCGAGACGCTGCTGCGCCTGTGTAACGGGGAGCCGGTCGAACTCGCCATCTCGGACGGCGCGACGGTCGTCGTCCAGGCCGGACGCGCGCCGATCGTCAACGGCAAGACCGAGTCGCGCATGCGCGTCGGCTGCGGCTCGGCAACCGTCGGGATCTTCGCGCAGCAATGGGCGCCGCATCTGGACGAGGTCATCGTCGTCGACGACCACATCACCGGCGTGCTGAGCGAGCACCAGGCGGGCCGCTGCCTCGACATGCGTCCGACGGGCATCCGCGTCCGCGGCCGCAAGTCGACGCCCGGCCGCTACTTCCAGGTTGCGAACCCTGGGCTCGGCTGGGGTGGAACGGACATCACCGACCCGCTCGCCATCATCGAACGCATCGACCCGAAGCGCGCCTGGCCTGGCCTGCGCCTGCTCGTCACCAGCACCACCGGCGAGGATGCGCTCTACGCCGTCCTCGACGACAACCTTCGGATCAGGCCCGCGCCGATGCCCGCGCCCGTCCAGATGACGGTCGACCGGATCGGCGAGAACTGCGAGCCATCCTCGTGCACCGTCCTCTTCATGGCCGGCGCCGGCGGCTCGCTCCGCGCCGGGGTGACGGAGAACCCGGTGCTGCTGACCCGATCGGTCCGCGCCGGCGAGACGCGGGTGACCATGGGTGGCGCGCCGGTCTACATCTGGCCGGGCGGTGGGATCACCGTGATGGTCGACGTGCAGACGATGCCCGCGCGTGCCTTCGGTTCGGTGCCGACGCCCGCGATCGTCGCGCCGATCGAGTTCACACTGCCCCGCCACCTCTACGCCGCCCTCGGCGGTCACGACGCCTCGGTCCAGCCGCTCGCTGCAGTCGTCGAGACCTACGCCGCGCGAGCTCGGATAGAGCACTGGCTCGCGACGCGGCCTTGGCCGCTCGACGACCTTGGGGCCGCGCCTTGAGCGCGCGCCTAGCCGCACGACCTTCGAGCGCCGTCGCGACGCGGCTCGGTGACGGCCGGCTGCATTTGCAGGAAGGCCCGATCGACTTGATCGTCGGCGCCTTCGGTCCCGCGATCGCCCGGGCGCGCGCCCTGGCCGCTGCGACGGCGGCGTTCGACGGCGTGCTTCCCGCACTCGCCAGGCACCTGCCGGCGTTGCGACGTCCCCCGGACGACCGCTGGCCCGCCGACGCTTCGCCGACCGCCTGGCGCATGCGCCGGGCGGTGGTGCCGTTCGCTGATCAGTTCGTGACGCCGATGGCGGCGGTCGCGGGCGCGGTGGCCGACACGGTGCTCGCGGCAATGCAGCGGGTGCCGGGCCTCACTGCGGCATACGTCAACAACCGAGGCGACATCGCGGTGCACACCACGCCCCACCGGGCATTGACCATCGGCGTCGTCACCGCGCTGCGCTCGGCCGGCGTCAGCGCCGAGCTGCAGGTCGCGAGCGGTACCGGCGTCGGTGGCGTCGCCACCAGCGGCTGGGACGGTCGCTCGTTCTCGCTGGGCATCGCCGATGCCGTCACCGTGCTCGCCGCGGACGCTGCGGCTGCGGATGCCGCCGCGTCGCTAATCGCGAGCAGCGTTGACGTCGACCATCCAGCGATCTGCCGTCGACCGGCCACCGACCTCGATCCCGACAGCGACCTCGGCCCGCGGTTGGTGACGACGGCCGTGGGCCCACTACCAGACGTCGCGGTCACCACGGCGCTCGATCGCGGCGCGACGTTCGCGCGCCATCTGCATGCCACCGGGCAGATCGTCGGCGCGCTTCTTGCTGTGCAAGGGCGCGCGATCACGGTCGGCGCGCCCACGCTTGCGACGACGACCAACGATTCAAAGCACAAGGGGACTGAATCATGCTGACCCGCCGCAGCCTCCAGGTCGTAGCGCTTCTTGCCACCACCGTGCTTGCGACACCGGCGCTTGCCCAGGAGACGATCAAGATCGGCGAGCTCAACAGCTACAGCACCTTCGCGGCCTTTACCGTCCCCTACCGCATGGGCTGGCAGCTTGCCGTCGAGGAGATCAACGCGGCTGGCGGCGTCCTCGGCAAGCAGCTGGAGGTCATCAGCCGCGACGACGGGGGGACGACGGGCGACGCCGTCCGAGTCGCCGAGGAGCTGGTCAGCCGCGAGGACGTTGCTTTCATCTTCGGCACATTCCTCTCAAACATCGGCGTCGCCGTCGCCGACTTCGCCAACCAACGTGAGATCCTCTTCATCGCGGCGGAACCGTTGACCGACGCCCTCAACCTCGAGGCCGGCAATCGCTTCACGTTCCGTATGCGACCGTCGACCTACATGCAGACGGCGATGCTGGTCGAGGAGGCGCGCGAGCTCGGCCTCGAGCGCTGGGCCGTGATCGTGCCGAACTACGAGTACGGCCAGGCGGCCGCCCGCGCCTTCGCGCGCCTCGCCGGCGAGCAGATGCCCGCGGCCGAGATCGTCGTCGAGCAGTTCCCGGCGCTCGGCAAGATCGACGCCGGCACCACCATCGCGGCGATCGAGCAAGCGCGACCGGACGCCATCTTCAGCGCGCTCTTCGGTGGCGACCTCGCCAAGTTCGTGCGCGAAGGCGCGATCCGTGGCACGTTCGAGGGCCGCACGGTCCTGAGCCTGCTGACGGGCGAGCCGGAGTGGCTCTACCCGCTCGGCGAAGAGGTCCCGGAAGGCTGGATCGTGACCGGCTATCCCTGGGAGCAGATCGACGATCCCGCGCACGTCGCCTTCGTCGAGGCCTACCAGGCGCGCTTCGATGGCGAAGCGCCGCGGCTCGCCTCGCTGCTGGGCTACTCGATTGGCTACACCATCCGCGACATGCTGGAGGAAGCCGGCTCGACCGATCGCGAGGCGATGATCACCGCGCTCGAGACGATTGAGGTGGCGACGCCGCAGGGTCCAGTCCGCTTCCGCGCCAGCGACAACCAGGCCACCGCCGGCGCCTGGGTCGGCAAGCTGACGATGGGCGACGGCAACCTGGGCACGATGACCGATTGGCGCTACGCCGACGGCACCGACTACCTCCTGCCGGAGGCCGACGTGCTGGCGGTGCGCAAGGACTAGGGCACGGGACCCGGCGGAGGGCGCTCCGTGGAGCCGAGCTTCCTCGTCGTCCAGGCGCTGAACGGGCTGACCAGCGCGTCGGTTCTTTTCATGACCGCCGTCGGCCTCACGATCATCTTCGGGGTCACCCGGATCGTGAACTTCGCGCACGGCTCCTTCTACATGCTCGGCGCCTATATCGGGCTGACCTTCGCCCAGGCCTTGATGGCGGTGCTCTGGGGCCCGCTCGGCTTTTGGCTCGCGGTCGTCCTGTCCGCGCTCGCCACCGGGCTCGTCGGCGTCGCCATCGAGGCGACGCTGTTGCGCCGGATCTACAAGGCGCCGGAGCTGTTTCAGCTCCTGCTCACCTTTGGGCTCGTCCTGATCTTCCAGGACTTGGTGCGGCTGGCCTGGGGTCCCGAAGAGATGCTCGGCCCGCGCGCGCCGGGGCTTTCCAGTTTCGTCACCATCCTCGGCTACCGCTTTCCGCAGTACGACCTGGTCTTGATGGCGCTCGGCCCCATCACGCTCTGCGCCCTCTGGCTTCTCTTCCACCGGACCCGCTTCGGCATCCTCGTCCGCGCGGCAACCCAGGACCGCGAGATGGTCGCGGCCCTAGGTGTCGACCAGAAGCGCCTGTTCACGGGCGTCTTCTTCCTCGGCGCCGCGCTCGCGGGCCTCTCCGGCGCCCTGCAGATCCCCCGCGCCGCGGTGCACCCACTGATGGACCTCGACATCGTCGTCGAGGCCTTCGTCGTCACCGTCATCGGCGGCATGGGGAGCGTGCCGGGCGTCTTTCTCGCCGCCATCCTGATCGGCCTGCTCAACGCCTTCGGCATCCTCGTCTTTCCGAAGATCACCCTCGTTCTTGTCTTTCTGGTGATGGCGATCGTGCTGGTGCTTCGCCCGCAGGGACTGCTCGGCAAGCCCGAGATCGAGGCGAGCCATCGCGGCCCGCCGGCGCGCCCGCTGCTCGCGGATACGCCGCTCGTGCAGGCCGGCTACGCCGTTGTCGTCATCGCTCTCTTGGCCCTGCCGATCGTCGCCGACGCCTACCTTCTCAAGCTCGGCATCGACATCCTCGTCTTCGCCCTGTTTGCCATGAGCCTCGGCTTCTTGATGGGCACGGGCGGAATCATCTCGTTCGGCCACGCTGCCTACTTCGGTCTCGGCTGCTACGGTGGCGGGCTGTTGATGCACCATCTTGACGCGCGCATGGAGGTGGCGCTGCTGGCGGCGCCCGCCCTCGCCGGCTTGGGCGCATTGGTCTTCGGCTGGTTGTGCGTACGCCTGACGGGTGTCTACCGAGCGATGCTGACGCTGGCCTTCGCTCAAATCGTCTACGCCACCGCGTTTCAATGGGTCGAAGTCACCGGTGGCGACAACGGCCTCGTCGGCCTCTGGCCCGCGGAATGGGCCAGTGGCCGCGTCGTGTATTACTATCTCGCGCTTGGCGTCTGCCTGGCCGGCATGGCGCTTCTCTACCGCGCCACCCACGCGCCCTTCGGCTACGCCCTTCGCGGCATTCGCGACAGCGCCACGCGGGCGGCCGCCATCGGCATCGACACCCACGCCTACCAGTGGGCCGGCTTCGTCGTCGCCGGGACCGCGGCCGGGATAGCCGGCGGCGTCTACACCTTCTCCAACGGCAGCATCGATCCGGGCGTGCTCGCCATCCCGCTCTCGGTCGACGCGCTGACCATGACCTTGCTCGGCGGCATCCAGACTGTAACCGGCCCGATCGCGGGCGCCGCGGCGCTGACGCTGATCCAGGAGTGGGCCATGCCGGTCACGGACTATTGGAAGCTGATCAAGGGTCTCGTCATCGTCGTGCTCGTCCTTCTCTTCCGCGAAGGGCTGGTGGGCTTCGCCCAGGACCTCGTGCAAGCGAGCCGGCAGAGGGCACCGCTGCGGGAGCGGCCTGCTTGAGCCTCCTTGCAGCCGAAGGACTGATCAAATCGTTTGGCGGCGTGCACGCGGTCCGCGAGGTCAGCTTCGCGCTCGAAGCCGGTGAGCGACTGGCGATCATTGGGCCCAACGGCGCCGGCAAGTCGACCTGTTTCAACATGGTCGGCGGACAGCTCCGCCCGGACGCGGGCCGCGTCGTCCTTGCCGGCGAGGACATCACCGGACTAGCCCCGCACGCCGTCTGGGCGAAGGGTGTCGGCCGCACGTTTCAGATCGCCACCGCGTTCGGCTCGATGAGCGTCCTCGAGAACACGCAGATGGCGCTGATGAGCTTCGGCCGCCGGCTGCGCGCCTTTTGGCCGCCGGCGCGCCGCGAGTTTCGCGATCAGGCGATGGCCCTGCTCGAGCGCGTCGGTATGGCCGACCAGGCCGAACGCCCGGCGGCCGTCCTCGCCTATGGCGACATCAAGCGGGTCGAGCTCGCCGTCGCCCTCGCCCACAATCCCCGTCTGCTGCTGATGGACGAGCCGACCGCCGGCATGGCGCCGCGCGAGCGTCACGCGCTCATGGCACTCACCTCGTCGATCGTCGCCGAGCGCAGCGTGGCGCTGCTCTTCACCGAGCACGATATGGACGTCGTCTTCACGCACGCCGACCGCATCCTGGTCCTTGCCCGGGGCGAGATCATCGCCGAGGGACCGCCCGCGCAGATCAAGGCCGACCCCGAGGTTCAAGCAATCTACCTGGGGCACGGCTTCGGCGAGGCGGCCTGATGGCGCTGCTCGCCGCGTCCGGCCTGCGCACGTTCTACGGCCGCGCGCAGATCCTGTTCGATGTGGCCCTTGAGGTTACCGCCGGCGAGGTCGTCGTCCTTCTGGGTCGCAACGGCGCCGGCAAGTCAACGACCCTGAAGACGCTGGCTGGGCTCGTGCCCGCGGCGGCCGGCAGCATCCATCTCGCCGGCACCGAGATCACGCATCTCCCGACCCATCGCATCGTCCAGCGCGGTCTCGGCTATGTGCCGGAGGACCGCCGGATCTTCACCGACCTCACCGTCGACGAGAACCTGGCGGTCGGACGCCGTGCCTCAGACGCAGGCCGCGCGGCTTGGACGCCCGAGACCCTCTTCGCGCTGTTTCCGAACTTGGCCGCCCTGCGCCGCCGGCGCGCCGGCTTCATGTCGGGCGGCGAGCAGCAGATGCTGACCATCGCCCGCACCCTAATGGGCAATCCCCGCGTGGTGCTGCTCGACGAGCCGTCGGAGGGTCTGGCACCGGTGATCGTCGAGCAGATGGCCAAGGCCATCCTTGAGCTTCGCCGCCAGGGCCTAAGCGTGCTGCTCTCAGAGCAGAACCTCGGCTTCGCAAAGGCCGTCGCCGATCGAGCCTACGTCATCGAGACCGGACACGTCCGCTGGCAGGGGCCGATGGGCGATCTCCTCGCCGACGATGCCGCCCGTCGGCAGTGGCTCAGCGTCTAGGAGGCGACGGGTGATGCGGATCGGCATCGACGTCGGCGGCACCTTCACCGACCTCATGCTCGTCGACGACACCAGCGCGGCGCCGGTCCGCATCGCCAAGACGCCGACAACGGAGAACCAGGCCGACGGCGTCCTGCAAGCGCTTGCCGAGGCCGGCGTCGACCTCGCCGAGGTCGGGCTCATCGTTCACGGCACGACGACGACCACCAACGCCTTCCTCGAGCGCAAGGTGGCCAAGGTCGGCCTCATCACCACGCAGGGCTTTCGCGATATCTTGGAGTTGGGTCGCAGGACTCGGCCGCAACCCTATGGAATGTATGGCGTTTTTGATCCACTCATCGAACGCCAGAACCGGCTCGAAGTGGCCGAGAGGGTGACCGCGGAGGGGACCGTGTTGGTCCCGCTCGATCCACGCGAGGTCGAAGCCCGCGCCCGCGAGCTGCTCGCCGCCGGCTGCGAAGCGGTGGTCGTCCACTTCCTCCATTCTTACGCGAACGCATCGCACGAACTCCTTGCCGAACAAGCGATTCGGGCGGTTTGGCCCAACCGGTACGTCACGATCGGGCACAAGATCCTCTCGGAGTATCGCGAGTACGAGCGCGGCTGCAGGGCAAGCGTCAAGTCCGCCGTGCAGCCGGTGCTGGAGCGTTACGTCGACCGTCTCGCCACACGCCTCGCCGCCGGGGGCTATCGCCATCCGCTCCTTGTCGTGCAGGGCAATGGCGGCACGCTGCCCGCGGCCGCCGTGGTCGACGACGCGGTCAAGACGGTCATGTCCGGTCCCGCCGCCGGTGTCATCGCCGCCGCATGGACCGCGCGACACGCGGGCTTCGCGAACGTCGTCGCCTACGACATGGGCGGCACCTCGTCCGATGTCGCCCTGATTCTCGACGGCGTGCCGGCGGTCTCCGCCGAGCTCGAGCTCGACTATGCGATGCCGGTGCACGTGCCGATGGTGGACGTCGTCACCCTCGGCGCCGGTGGTGGTTCGATCGCCCGGGTCAACGAAGCGGGCCTCCTCGAGGTCGGCCCCGATAGCGCCGGCGCCGATCCGGGACCGGTCGCCCACGGCCGCGGCGGCACCAGGCCGACCATCACCGACGCCAACCTCGTGCTCGGCCGGCTCCCGCTTGACCGGCTCACCGCCGTCGACCGGCCGGTGGCGCGCAGCGACATCGAACGCGCCATCGTCGCTGAAGTGGGTGCCGGCCTCGGCCTCGATGCCACCGCCGCCGCCGCCGCCATCCTCCGCGTCGCCAACGACAAGATGGCCGGCGCGATCCGTATGGCGAGCCTCGCCCGCGGCCACGACCCGCGCGACTTCGCACTGCTTGCCTTCGGCGGCGCGGGGCCGTTGCACGCGACGGCGCTCGCCCGCGAGCTGGCGATCCCGACGGTGCTGGTCCCACCGCGACCGGGCGTCACCAACGCGCTGGGCTGCCTCGTCGCCGACGCCCGCCACGACTTCGTCCGGACTCTCGGTCTCCCACTCGCGGGCATCGCCATGGATGAGGTGCGGGCGGCCGCGGCCGCGATGCGCGCCGAGGGGGAGGCTGCGCTCACCGCCGAGACGACGCCGATCGATGCGCACGACGTGTTGATCGCCGCCGACATGCAGTTCCGCGGCCAGACCCATCTGATCCGGGTACCGCTTCCGGCAGCCGACGTGCTCGCCGGCACGTTGGGCGCGGCAGCCCTCCAGCAAGCATTCGCCGAGGCCTACTTCGATCGCTTCGCGGTACGCCTGCCGGGGGTCGGCGCGCTGCTCGTCAATCTCACCGTTACCGTCATTGGCAAGCGCGCGGGCCTCGGGCCGAACCGCCTCGTCGATCGCACGGCCGCCGCCCGGAGCCTTGCCGACGCGCAGACCGGCACACGCCGCGTCTGGTTCGACGGTGCGACGTTGGTCACACCGGTCTTCGCCCGCGAGCGTCTGCCCCTTGAAGCCAGCTTCACAGGCCCCGCCATCGTCGAGCAGCTCGATGCCACAACCGTCGTCGAACCGCGAGACCGCGCCACGGTCGACACGCACGGCAACCTCGTCATCGCCGTGTGCCCACTTGGAGATGCGCCCTGAGCCTCGACCCCGTGACCCTCACCGTCATCCAAAACGGCTTGGTCCAGGTCTGCAACGAGATGGACATCGCCTTCTCGCGGGCCGCGTTCAGCCCGGTGATCGCCGAGGCCAATGACCGATCGGACGGCATCTACCACCGCGACGACGGCAGCTTGATCGCCCAAGGCGAGCTGGGGCTGCCGGTCTTCGTCGGCACCATGCAGGACAGCACCAAGGCCGTACTCGCCAAAATCCACGCGGACGAAGTGGCCGCACCGGAGCCCGAGGACGTCTACATCGTTAACGACCCCTATCTCGGCGGCACGCACCTGATGGATGTGCGCTTCGTGAAGCCGTTTTTCTATCGGGGCGTTCTCTTCTGCTGGCTCGCCAATACCGGGCACTGGCCCGACATCGGCGGCAGCGTGCCCGGCGGCTTCTCGGCGAGCGCCACCGAGATCGAGCAGGAGGGCCTGCGCCTGCCGCCGGTAAAGCTCTACAAGCGCGGCCGGCTGGATCTTGAGATCTACGCCATCATCACCTCGAATATCCGCATCGCCGAGCAGCGGATCGGCGACATCAAGGCCCAGGCCGCGGCTCTGGAAGTCGGCGCGCGGCGCCTCACGGCGCTCCTCGACCGGTATGGCGCCGACGTGGTCGACGCGGCGGTCGTCGAGCTGCGCAAGGCGGCCGCGGACCAGATGCGGGCGAAGATCCGCGGCATTCCAGACGGCACCTACAAGAGCGAGGCATTCGTCGATTCCGACGGCGTCGTCGATGCGCCCCTGAAGATCGCGCTGACCGTCACCAAGGCCGACGACACGCTGCACTTCGATCTCGGCGACAGCTCGCCACCCTGCCAAGGACCGATGAACTCGGTCATCGCGACAACCCGCAGCTCGATCTACCTCGCCATCAAGCACATCTGGCCCGAGGTCCCGATCAACGCCGGCCTGTTCGAGCCGCTGGCGATCCGCGATCCCGAGGGGACGTTCCTCTACGCGCGCTACCCGCGGCCTGTCTCCGGTTGCGCCGCAGAGGTCTCCCAGCGCATCGCCGAGGCGGTCTTCGCGGCGCTGGTCCAGGCCGAACCTGCGCGCGTCACCGCAGCCCCGGCCGGAACGTCGGGCAATTTCGCCCTCGGTGGCTTCGATCCCGAGCGCGGCCGCGCCTACGTGCTTTACCACATCACCGGCGGCGGCTACGGCGGCAACGCTCAGAGCGACGGCCTCTCCTACGGCTGCTCGACCATCGGCATCTCGAAAACGGCGCCGCTGGAGGTCACCGAGCAGCTGTATCCGGTTCCCTTCCGCGAGTACGCCTTGCGCGAGGGTGCGGGCGGCCGCGGCCGCCACCGCGGCGGCTTCGGGCTGCGTTACGCGCTAGAACTACGCCGTGGCGAGGCGCGGGCGAGCTTCGTGATGGACCACGGCCGCACCGGCCCGCCCGGTGCCCTAGGCGGTGAAGCGGGCGCGCCCAACCGCATCGTCATCGAGCACGCCGACGGCCGCCGCTACCACCCGCCACACCTGTCGAAGGCGCAAGGCATCGCTATCCGCGCGGGCGACGTGGTGCGCATCGAAACGCCCGGCGGCGGCGGCTACGGCGACC
>CAYUKE010000023.1:0-17164 GCA_964445185.1 uncultured Geminicoccaceae bacterium | reverse complement strand
GGGCCGATCATCCGGAAAGCCCGGCGCTCGGCAGCGCGATCGCGGTCGGTACCACGACCTCGGGCGCCATCGTCACGAACCAGGCCCGCTTCAGCGCTATCAACGGCGACCGCGCCACCGCCCAGCGCGACCTCTTCAACGCCTATTGCATGCTGGAAGTCTACCGCGCCAGCCGCGGCGACCACGACGTTCCCGTACTGCCGAACTCAGCGTGAGCGCCGTTCTTTCTGCTCAAATCAAGCGCTTGCAGGAAAACACAAGGCCCCTCACCCAAGGGCGTCCTCCCGGTCGAAGCATTTGAGCAGGAAGGCGAACTCCTCGGCGCGCTCCTTGAGCTCGTCATAGCGACCGGACGCGCCGAAATGCCCGGCGTCCATGTTCGTGCGCAGGACCAGAAGGTTGTCGTCGGTCTTGGTGGCGCGGAGCTTCGCGACCCATTTGGCTGGTTCCCAGTAGGTGACGCGCGGATCGCTGAGCCCGGCGCGGACGAACATCGCGGGATAGGCCTTGGCCTCGACGTTGTCGTAGGGCGAATAGCCTAGAAGGCGCCGGAAGGCTTCGGCGTCCTCAATGGGGTTGCCCCATTCCGGCCATTCGATCGGCGTCAGCGGCAGGCTCTCATCGAGCATGGTGTTGAGGACGTCGACGAACGGCACGAGCGCGAGCGCGCAGCCCCAGAGGTCCGGGCGCGCGTTCAAGACGGCACCGACGAGCATGCCGCCCGCTGACCCGCCCTCGATCGCGATCCGGCCCGGTGCCGTCCAGCCCGCGCTGACCAGGTGCTCGGCGCAGGCGACGAAGTCGGCGAAGGTGTTCGTCTTCTTCGCGAGCTTGCCGTTGTCATACCAGCTGCGACCGAGCTCGTCGCCGCCGCGAACATGGGCGATGGCGAAGGCGAAGCCGCGGTCGAGCAATGACAGCCGGGCCGTACCGAAGCTTGGATCGAGGCCCATACCGTAGGCGCCGTAGCCATAGAGAAGCAGCGGGCCCGTGCCGTCCCGGGGGAACGACTGCGGGTAGACGAGGGAGATCGGTACGCGCGCCCCATCGGGGGCGACGGCTTCGAGCCGTTCGGTGCGGTAGCGGCGCGGATCGTAGCCGCTCGGAATCTCCTGAACCTTCAGCACTTCGAGGCGCCCGTCGCCCGGGTGGAAGTCGAAGACCGAAGCGGGTGTCACCATCGAGCTGTAGGTCAGGCGTAGGCGGTCGGTGGTGTACTCCAGATTGGCGCCGAGGCCTGCGGCATAGGCGGCTTCTGGCCACGGCACCTCGACCACGCGCCCATCGTCGTAGTGCAACCGTACGCGGACGAGCCCGCGTTCCCGGGAGACGACGACGAGGAAGTTCCGAAAGGCGAGGGCGCGTAGCAGGTAGCTCGTATCGGAACCGGCGATGACCTCCCGCCAATTGGCCTCCTCCGGCGCGGCGATCGGCGCTTCGACAAGACGGAAGTTCTGGTGCCGGTCGTTAGTGACGATGAAGAAGCGTTCGCCACGCTGCGTCAGCGAGTACTCGTGCCCGTGCCGTCGCGGCACCACGAGCCGCGGCGGCGTCGCGGGCGATCGCGTCTCGATGAGGTAGAGCTCGCTCGTAACATGGTCGCCGGTCGCGATGATTACGAAGTCGCCAGTGAGCGTGCGTGCGACGCTGACGAAGAAGCCGGGATCGGCTTCCTCGAAGACAACGGGATCACCTGCCGGATCGGTGCCGAGGACGTGCCGGCGGACGCGGAACGGGCGGAGCTGCTCGTTCAGCTCGCAGTAGAAGAGGTTGCGGTCGTCGGCCCAGACCGGCGTTCCCGACGTGTTGGCGATCCGGTCGGGCAGAACCTCGCCCGTCGCCACATCGAGGATGTCGATCGCGTAGCGCTCGCTACCGTCGCGGTCGGCGCTGTAGGCGATCCGGGCGTGGTCGGGAGACGCTGCGTAGGCACGAAGGTTGAAGTAGCTCGTGTCTCGGGCGAGCTCCGACTCGTCCAACAAGATGTGCTCGACACCGGCTTCGCGATCCCGGCGATACCACGTCCGGTACTGGGCGCCCGGAGCGAATCGCCAACCGTAGAGGTACGGGCCGTGCGGCACAGGCACGCCGGCATCGTCATCCTTGAGCCGCCCCTTGAGCTCCGCGAACAGCTCGGCGATCAGCGGCCCTTGTTCCGCCAGCATCGCGTCCGCGTAGGCGTTCTCCGCCGCTAGGTAGTCGAGGATGTGAGGATCGCGGACATCCGGATAGCCAGGGTCGCGCAACCAGGCGTAGGCGTCGTCGAGTACCTCGCCGTGGATGGTGCGACGAGCGATCCGGCGGTCGGCGTGCGGCGGCGAGGGTTGGTTCATTTGGCGAGGTCCCGTGCGAGAGATCGGGTCTTGCGGTCCGGAGCCGAACCCGTCAACCGTTGCGCGTATAAGGCGATTTCCGTTCGAGCAGTTCTGGCGGGAGTGGACATTCATTCGCTCTGGGCACGCATCAACAGCGATCGCCCGTCATCGCGTCGTGATTTCCTGAGCATGGCGGCGAGCCGACGCGGGCGTTGGCAGCGTGAGCTGGTCGCAGGCGTTCTGCTTGCGGTTCTCTGGCACGGCCTGTGGAAGCTCGCTGCCGTCGTCGGCGTGCACGCTCATGCCAGCCTCTGGTATCCAGCGGCAGGATTGACCCTAGCGGTCGCGCTGGTGCTTCATCCTCGGCACTGGCTCGTGTTCGTGGTCATGGTCCTCGGTGGCGCCATCCTCGCCATGGATGGGCAGAGCGTGAGGCTCGCCCCGGGTGAAAGTCTGCTGGTCGCGAGCCTCTTTGCCCTGGCGCACGGTGCGCCTTACGCGGCTGGCGCCACCACCGTCCGCCGGTGGCTAGCGTCGCGAAGACACGACCAAGCGCGACACGCGTTCGTCGTGCTCGCCGTCCTGCCCTTCGCCGCCGGAGCCGCGGCGCTGGCCGGCGTCACCTTAGTGGGCATCATCGAATCGCCTGGTGAGGTTGTCGCATGGCCCGTCTTCGCCTCATGGTTTGCGGGAGATCTCGTCGGGGCGGCCTCGACGACGCCGTTTTTCACCGCGCTGCTGGCTCGACCACTGGCGCTTCTACTCGGCGGTGGGGTCAACCGCCGAAGCTTCACGACATGGACCGCCGCGCCGAGCGCGCGTCTCATCATTCTCGTCGTTCTGGGCGGACTCTGTGTGGTGCTGGCGAACTGGTTTCGCATGGCCGTGACGGCACCGGGCGCGCTGACGCTCGCTGCCTATCTGCCGATACTCGCCATGCTGCTGATCGCCCGTCTCGAGCCGCGGGCCCATGCCGCGGCCGCCCTGGCGCTTACGAGTGCCGTGCTGGTCGCGTTCGTGCCGGCGCTCGGCCTGGATCCCACCCAGGGCGAGGTCACCCTGCTACTCTTGGCGCTGGCGGTTACCGCCCAGGTTGGCATGGCGTTGCGGGATGAGGCGGAGCGGGCCGAGCTGGATTCACTGACGCAGCTGCTCAACCGCGGTGCCTGGTTCCGCATCGCCCAGGCCGATCTCCGGCGAAGGCGCTCGCACGCCCTGATCCTTGTCGACGTGGATCATTTCAAGAGGATCAATGACCGCTATGGGCATGCCACGGGTGACACGGTGCTGCGTCTTGTCGCCCGCGCCTTGGCGGCTGCCGTGCCGCACGACGCTCGCCTTGGGCGAATCGGTGGAGAGGAGTTCGCGGTACTCGTTCCTGGTGACGCGTGTTCGGCGGCGATCCTGGCCGAGCGCCTGCGCACCGCCGTGGCTCAGGTTGTTCATCCAAGGATGGGCGCGGAGCGCCGCGTTGCCGCGAGCTTCGGCGTCGCTTCGAGTGCCAACGCCGTCAGGTTGGACGATCTGCTGGAGCGGGCTGATGCGGCCCTCTACACGGCCAAGCGCGGCGGGCGCGACCGCGTCGTCGCGCTGGCGACGACGCGATAGGGCCGATAGCACGCTGGTCCGCTGCGCCCACCAGCCGTAGTGATCGAGCTTACGCTGTCGTCGGCTTGCCGAGGGCGATGGCGAACACCTTATCGTCGGCAACGCCGCCGTAGAGGGGCGCCAGGTTGTCCGGCGTGTCCACGATGAAGAACAGGCGTCCTGCTTCCAGCTCGCCCGCGGACTTGAATGCCGCATAGTCACCGGTCGAGAAGCTGAAGTCACTCAGCTGCGTGCGCAGGCCGGTGACGTCCGTGGTCACGCCATTCACCTTCAAGGTCAGCGTTTCGACGCTGCTCGCTGTCGCGGTCGTCGCGCGCAGCTTCTCGACCTCGGCGGCGAGGGCGGCGATGTCGGCCTGCAGAGCGGCGACGACATTGTCGCCGGGTCCGCTGGTGCCGGACTCAAGAGCGGCGAGGCGCGAGTCGACCTCGGCCAGCTTGGTCTGGAAGGTGACGATTGGGGTGTACTCGTCGGGGAGAACAACGCTGATGGGGAAATGCGGCATGCTCTGGCTCCGCCCGGGGGTATAGGAACTTGTACCTAGCATGGCGTTGCCTCCCTGTCACCCCTCGACCCTGGATTAGCGTCTGCTACCGACCAATGGTTGACCTAGCCTCAGCATTGCGCCGACTACCGCACCGGGAATGACACGGTGCGGCGCGAAGGGGGATGCTCGTTGACGCCGGCAGGCACACCCGCTGGGGCAGACACCGAACTTCTGGCGCGCGCGACGTCCTTGCTCGGCTCACAATTCCTCGGGCGCGTTCAGGCACTGGCGGGTGACGACTTTCGGCTCGTGCCGCCCGAAGCGGTCATGGCCGGCATGACCGCGCTTGCGCACGAACTTGCTTGCGATCCCCGCGCGACGGCCGTCCTTCACGCTCGGCTCTGGCGCGACGGCGCGGCACTCTGGACGCGTGTGCTCGAGGCGCGTCGAACCGGCTCGATCGTCCCAGCATTCCCGCCCGCACCCAGCGATCGCCGCTTCAAGTATCGTGCCTGGGCGGAGGATCCGATGTGGAGCTATCTCCAGCAGAGCTACTACCTTCTCGGCGACTGGCTCATGGGCCTCATCGAGCATGGCGCCATCGACGAGCCGACGCGACGCCGGCTCCGCTTCTACATGCGCCAATATGTCAGCGCGCTGGCGCCGACGAACTTCGCGTTCACCAATCCTGAGGTCCTGCGCCGCGTCAGAGAGACGGAAGGCCGCTGTCTGGTCGACGGACTTCGGCGTTTCGTCGACGATCTCGAGCGCGGCGCCGGCCACCTCCGTATTCGTCAGACCGACGAATCCGCTTTTCGCCTCGGCGAGAATCTCGCGACGACACCAGGGAAGGTCGTCTTCAGAAACCACATGTTTGAGCTCATCCAATACACTCCGGCAACTGCTGAGGTATTCGAGCGCCCTCTGCTTGTCGTGCCGCCTTGGATTAACAAATACTATATCCTCGACCTGCAACCGCGCAATAGCCTGGTGAAATTCGCCGTCGACCAGGGGTACACCGTGTTCCTCGTCTCGTGGGTCAATCCGACGGAGGGTTTGGCGCACGTGCGTTTCGAGGATTACCTCGGCGACGGCGTTCTCGCCGCCCTGGCCGCGGTCGAGGCCGCGATCGGCGTACGGTATGTGAATGTCCTGGGTTTCTGCATCGGCGGCATCCTGGCCGCCAGCGCGGCTGCGCACCTGGCAGCCGTGGGCGACGACCGAATCGCTTCGGCCACGTTCCTGGCAACCCTCTTCGACTTCGACGACGTTGGCGAAATCGGCGTCTTCATCGACGAGGCCCAAGTCGGTGCGATGGAGACGCATGCTGCGCGCACCGGCTTTCTTGGCGGCCATTTTCTTGCGCAAATGTTTGCGATGTTACGTGAGAACGATCTCATTTGGTCGTTCTTCGTCAATAACTATCTCCTAGGAAAAGATCCGCCAGCCTTCGATTTGCTCTACTGGAACGCTGACTCGACCCATCTGCCGGCGACGATGCTGTCGGACTACCTGCGCGGCTTCTATTTGGCGAATGGCTTCGCGAGGCCGGGCACGCTGACATTTCTCGGCACGCCGATCGATACCCGCCTGGTGACGGTGCCGACCTATGCGCTCGCCACGCGGGAGGACCACATCGCGCCCTGGCGATCCTGCTTGGCGGTGACCCGCCAGTTTCGCGGACCGGTGCGCTTCGTCCTCGGCGGCTCCGGCCATGTCGCCGGTATCGTCAACCCGCCGGCGCGTGCGAAGTACGGCTTCTGGACCCGCGACGACGTCGCCTCGGCCGACGAATGGCTGGACGGCGCGACGGCTCACGAAGGATCCTGGTGGACGGACTGGGCGGCGTGGCTTCGAGCGCATGGCGGGCGTTCGGTTGCGGCGCGCGATCCGAGCGCCGGTGGTCTTGCTCCGATCGACGACGCGCCCGGCACCTATGTCCTCCTGCGGACAAACGAGAACCATGGCCGCTGAGGCCGGGATCACAATCGACCCTGTGTTCGGCGAGCGCGGCGTGCAGGTGGCGCTCGCCGTGCTGACCGCGGCGGTCGGTCCCGTCGCTGACAGCGCTCGCGTCGGCGCTGCGCTTGAGGAAGCGAGCCGAAAGGCGGCTTTGCGGGCGGCAATCGAACAAGAGCGACCGGGCCCGATCGCGGCGACAAGACGTGCCTACAAGGCCTGCGGCAAGGACCCGTCGCGCTATCGGCCCGCATCGGAGGCGCTGCTTCGACGCGTGGTTCGTGGCGAGGCGGTGCCCACGATCTCGCCGCTGGTCGATGTCTGCAATCTCGTGTCGCTAACCACGGGCTTCGCCTGCGGGCTTTATGATGCCGACATGCTCGACGGCGCCATCCGCCTGCGGCTCGGGGCCAAGGGCGACATCTACTCGGCGATTGGCCGCGGCGCGTTCAACGTCGAGAATCTACCGGTTCTGGCTGACGCGCGCGGCGTCTTCGGTAGCCCGACTGCGGACAGCGAGCGGACGGCGGTTGCTGCGCACACCGCGCGGGTTCTCTTTGTCGCCTATGGCTTCGACATGGACCCCGCGCCGGCCGCCGCCGAGGCACGCGTCGCTCTCGGCACGCACTTCACGGGCGCAGGAATCCTGACCTCGGCCATGGTCACGCGGCCAGCGGCTCCGTGAGCCTAGATTGCCGCCGTTTCGACCGCGTTGCGGTCGCCACCGTGATTGTGATGGCCGTGGTGTTCGGCGCGCAGCAAGGCGTTACCTATCCGCTCCTAGCGCTTCGACTGGCCGCGGCGGGTCATACCGCCGGCCTCATCGGTCTCAACGCGGCGATGCTGCCCCTGGGGTTGATTGTCGCCGCGTTTGTCGCCGGTCCGGCGCTCGCGCGCGTCGGCGCGGCACGGACTGCGCTGGTGTCTTGCGGCCTCGTCGTAAGCGCGACCGTCATCCTGATGGCGACACCGTCGCTCGGTGCTTGGTTTGCGGCGCGTCTCCTGCTCGGGATTGGGATCGGCGGTGTCTACGTGGTTAGCGAGACGTGGCTCAACATGATGGTGCCGACGCGCGAGCGCGGCCGCTGGCTCGCCCTCTACGCAACGGCGATCGGCGCCGGGTTCGCGGCCGGGCCGGCGCTCTTGCTGCTGACCGGCACGGCAGGACCGAGCGCCTTCTTGGTCACCCTCGCGCTGACGCTGCTGATGGCCGCACTCATCACCGCCGCGGCGGCACGGCTGCCGGCGATCGAGCTCGCCGCCAAGCCTTCGCTCGCCCGCTTCGCCCGGTTGGCGCCGCTGCTGCTATTCGCGGTCGCCGGCGCTGCTGCTTTCGACCAGGCCGTTTTGACGCTCCTACCGATCTACGCCCTGGCCCTCGGGGCCAGCGAGACGGGCGCCAAGCTCACCGTAACCGCGCTCGCGTTGGGCACGGTGCTACTGCAATGGCCCCTGGGCTGGCTCGCCGACCGTACGTCGAGGCGCGCCGCCACGCTCCTCTGCACCGCGTTGACCGCCCTCGGCTGCATCGTTCTCGCTGGCGTGGGCACCTGGAGCCCGTGGCTCTGGGCGCTCGTGTTCTTCTGGGGTGGGCTGGCCTACGGCACATACACCATGGCGCTGATCGCCCTTGGCGACCGTTTCCAGGGAGCCCTTCTCGTTGCGGGCAACGCGGCGTTCGCGCTTGTGTGGGGCGTGGCCGGGCTGGTTGGGCCGACGGCAAGCGGGGTCGCCATGGACGTCCTCGGCGCATCGGGTTTACCCGTCGTCCTCGGTCTCGCGTTCGCTGGGCTGACGGCCGCGGTCTGGTGCCGCCCGCGAGCGCTGGACAGCACCGGACTCTTGGCCTAGGCGCAAGCGCACCAACGCGCGGAGAGGACGATGACGCAGCAGCTTTTGCACCTCGTACTGGGCGGGGAGTTGAGCGACACCCGCGGTGTCGAGTTCAAGGATCTCTCCAAGCTCGACATCGTCGGTGTTTTCCCGAACTACGCCGAGGCGGAACGCGCCTGGCGCGCTAAGGCGCAGGCGACCGTCGACGATGCGCACGTCCGCTACTTCGTCGTCCATCTGCATCGTCTTCTCGACCCCGCGACGGACAGCGGCAGCCAGGTCTGAACGCGTGAGAGGTCGCTGAACGTCGTACCGCCCGTCGGCTCGTGCGGACCCAGCGCTCGGGGCGATGGCCAGCTCTTCGGCGCGGCGTCAACCACGCTCGCGGCGCATGGTCCGCAGCAGGAGCAGGACCGGGACCAACCCCAGCGACACGAGAGCAAGGGCCGGCGCCGCGGCTTCGGCCAGCCGCTCATCGCGGGCCAGCGCATAAGTTCGGACGGCGAGGGTGTCGAAGTCGAACGGCCGCAGGACGAGCGTGGCCGGAAGCTCCTTAATGACATCGACTGCCACCAGGAGGAATGCACTGGTCAGCGCTGGCCAGGCGAGCGGCGCGTGGATGCGAAAGAGACGTTCGATGAAGCCCGACCCGAGGGTCGCCGCGGCCTCGTCCAAGCTCGGTCGGACGGCGGCGAGCCCGGCCTCGACGGTACCTAGGCTGACCGTCATGAACCGCACGAGATAAGCGTAGACCAGCGCCGCCACCGTGCCGCTCAGCAAGAGCGTGCCGCCGACGCCGAACTCGGCGAGCCATGTCGAGGTGGCGGCGTCGACCGCCCCGAGTGTGCTCAGCACGCCGATGGCGACGACGGGGCCGGGCACCGCGTAGCCCAGCCCAGCGACTCGTGCCCCCCAGCGCGCTGCCGCCGCGTCGGGAGGTCGCGCGGCGTAAGCCAGGATCAATGCGAGCACGACGGCGAGTGCGCCGGTACCGCCGCCGAGCAGCAGGCTGTTGGCGATGAGCGACGGCAAGGCGCTTGCAGAGGCCGAGCCGGAGGTGTCGATGGCGAGCCAAAGCAAGCGGATCGTGGGCAGCGCGAATCCGACCAGGACCGGCAGCGCGCAGAACAGGAAAGCCGATGTGGCCCGTGCCCCGGTCAGCTCGAAGCGTGCGCGCTCTCGGTTGGTCCGAGCTTCTGCGTAGGCCGCGCCGGCGCGCGCGCTGCGCTCGAGGATCAAGATGGCGAACACGGTGACGACGAGCAGCGCCGCAAGCCGTGCCGCGGCCACGGGATCGCCCATCGAGAACCAGGCGCGATAGATCCCGGTGGTGAAGGTATCGACACCGAGCAAGGACACCGCGCCGAAGTCGGCGAGCGTTTCCATGACGACGAGCGCCGCCCCCGCGGCAAGCGCCGGTCGAGCCAGCGGCAGGCTGACCCGGACAAAGCCGCGCCAAGGGCCGACGCCTAGAGAGCGGCTGATTTCAAAGAATGTCCCGGAACGCTGCAGGAACGCGCTTCGTGCGAGCACGTAGACGTAAGGGAAGAGCGCTGCGGCAAGGATGACGCCTGCGCCGGTGGTCGAGGCGACGTCGACCGAGACGGTTTGCCCGAGGGTGGCACGGAGCCACGGTTGCACCGGCCCGGAGGGTCCCAGCAGATCGAGATAGACATAGGCTAGGACGTACGCCGGCAGGGCGAGCGGGACGACCAGAAGAGGCTCCAGGAGACGCCGTCCAGGAAAGCGGCACATGGTGATCAGCCAGGCGCTGCACGTGCCGAAGACGACCGACAGCACGGCGACCAAGAACGCCAGTTGCAGCGTGGTCGCGAGATACCGCGGGACGAGGACCTCCAGCGTATGCGGCCAGACGATCGGCGAGGGCTGAGCGAAGGCTATCCCGAGACTGACGATCGGCACCGAGAGGAGGACGGCGATGAGTACCGCCGTGAAGGTTGCCCATCGCCGGCCACCAGCCGCCGATGTGATGGCGCGCCCCGTCGAGCTGCCAGCCGGGGATGCGCGCAGACTGGCGTTGGTGTCGTCTCGCAAGGAACCCGCAAGCCGGAGCGTGGGAGGCGCAGGGCTGGTGGAGCCGATGGGATTCGAACCCACGACCTCTAGAGTGCGATTCTAGCGCTCTCCCAACTGAGCTACGGCCCCCAACGGCTGCCCAGCGCGTGGCCGGGGTGTATCCTAGAGCACACAGCGGCTGTCAAGCTTGTTGCCGGGTCTGGCGGCGCGAGCACGAGGCGCTACATTCGGCCCGCCCTGCGCCAATCGCGCACACCCACTCGCCGCCGGAGTCCCGCCCGATGTGCTCGCTGCTCAACCTCGTCGACACGGCGGTGGGTCTCTACATCTGGGCGCTGATCATCGCGGTGGTGCTGACCTGGTTGGTGCAGTTCAACGTCGTCAACAGCCGCAATCGCTTCGTCCATATCATCGGCGACTTCCTGGCGCGGATCACCGAGCCGGCCCTCGCACCGATCCGGCGCATTCTGCCCGATCTCGGTGGGATCGACATCTCGCCGGTCGTGCTGATCTTGCTCTTGAGCTTCGCCCGCTCGTTGATGTGGGAGACGTTCGGTGGCGGCTGCCGGTTGGGGTACTGAGATGATGCGTGGACCGTTGGAGCGTCGCGGCGACGCCGCGGAGATTTTCTTGAAGGTGAACCCGGGCGCGGCGCGCGAGGCGATCGGCGGCGTCGCTGCCGACGGTCAGGGCCTGCGGCGGTTGCAGGTCAGCGTCACCGTCGTTGCGGAAGGGGGGCGCGCCAACAAGGCCGTCGTCCGCTTGCTCGCCAAGAGCTGGAAGATTGCGCCGTCGGCACTGGAAGTGACGGCTGGCCAGGCCAGCCGGTTGAAGCGCCTTCGACTGGCGGTGCCGCCGGAGAAGCTGCACGTGCTCGAGCGTCTGCTCGACTAAGGCCGGTGCCTGGCGGTTGGCGGGCCGGGTCGTCTGAGGTAGCTCGGAGCGGCCACTTGAAGCCGCTGGATGGAGACGTCGAATGAGTGTTCGCCCACGCCGCAGCGTTCTTTACATGCCGGGCTCCAATCCACGCGCCTTGGAGAAGGCGAAGACGCTGGCTGCCGACGGTCTGATCCTGGACCTCGAGGACGCTGTTGCCCCCGATGCGAAGGATGAGGCGCGCCGCCTCGTCGCCGACGCGTTGGTCGATCGCTCGGCCTACGGCGACCGCGAACTCATCGTTCGCGTCAATGGTCTCGATACGCCCTGGGGCTTCGCGGATCTTAAGGCTGCCGCGACGATGGGCGCCGATGCGGTCCTGCTGCCGAAGATCGACAGCGGCGACATGGTTCGGCGCGCCGTCCGCATTCTCGATGCCGAGGGTGGCCCCACCGACCTGCCGGTGTGGTGCATGATGGAGACGGCGCGGGGCATGCTGCGCGCGGAGGAGATCGCCGACGCCAGCCCCCGCCTCGGCGGGTTCGTCATGGGGACCTCGGACCTGGCGAAAGAGCTGATGTGTGCGCACACGGCGCTGCGGCTGCCGATGATCACATCCTTGGGCCTATGCGTTCTCGCTGCGCGCGCGGCGGGCCTCGTCATTCTTGATGGCGTCTACCTCGACCTGAACGACGACGAAGGCTTTCGGGCCAGCTGCGCCCAGGGCGCTGAGCTGGGGTTCGACGGCAAGACCCTGATTCACCCCAAGCAGCTCGACGGCGCCAACCAGTTGTTCGCGCCTTCGGAAGCGGCCGTGGGGCAGGCGCGAAAGATCATCGAGGCCCACCGCGCCGCCGCTGCCGAAGGTCGGGGGGTCGTCGTGGTCGATGGTCGGCTGGTCGAGAATCTGCACGTCGTCATGGCCGAGCGTGCGGTCGCCTTAGCCGACGCCATCGCTGCCAGGGGCTAACGCGCGCCCGCCTCATGGCGATCACGGCTGTCCGGGCTCCGGTAACGTGACGAGCTCGACGAGGTGGCGGATCAGCTCGGCGAGATCCGCATAGTCCGGCGCAACCGCATCCTTGCAGATGTAGCCGCTTGCGCCGCGCGCGTAGGCGGCGCGCCGATCTCTGGCATCGTTCGAGGTCGACAGAATGAAGACGACGGTGCGCGCCAGCCGGAGGTCGGCGCGTAGCGCGTCCAGGAATTCGAACCCGTTCATCCGCGGCATGTTCAGGTCGAGCGCAACCAGCCAGGGCGCCGGCCGGGGTTCGGCCAGGAGGCTGGCGAGGGTGGCGAGCGCCTCTTCGCCGTTGCCGGCGCAGGCCAGCCGCACCGGCAGGCCGTATGTCGCCACGCAGCGCCTCATCGCGGCGACGTCGAACGGATCGTCCTCGACGAGGAGGAGGGTCGGGTGGGTCATCGGGCGGCTCGCACTAGGCTTGAGGTCTTGGTGCGAGGGGATTATACGAACTTAAACCTATAACGGCAACGATCCAGGATGAAGGTCATGGTTGAGGCCGCCTCTCGCGTGTTGTTGGTCGAAGACGACGCGCTCGACCGCAGTCTGTTCCGACGGACGCTCGCCAACACGCGCGCGGAGATCGTCTGCGTGTCGCGTCTCGACGAGGCGCTGGACCGGCTGGCCCACGAGCAATTCGAGCTGATCGTCTCGGATCTGAACCTGCCCGACAGCCGCTACGAGGAGACCTATGCCCGGCTCAAGGAGGCCTCGCGGGCGACGCCCGTGGTCCTGATCACCGGTCATGAGGATTTCGTCCGCGAGTTGGGCACGCGCAGCCCTAAGCCATTGGTCTTTCTCAAGAGCGAGGTTCACCACGACATCTTCCCGCTGGTGGCTTTGGGTCGCATGCTGGAGCACCTGCTCAGTCCCGAGGCGACAGCGGGCGCGTCGGAGGACGCCGACTGAGGTCTAGCTGCAGGCGGGGTCTTGCTGCAGCGCAGCAGAAGCGGCATAACGTGGTTCGCTTGCTGGGCAGGACTCATGGAAAAGACGACGGCTGGCCGCTTCTTCGAGGATTTTCACGTCGGTGACACACTCGTGCACGGCGTGCCGCGGACCCTGACCGAAGGTGACGTCGCGCTCTACATCGGGCTGACCGGCGCACGTCAAGCGATGCACTGCGCCGATTCGTTCGCCCGGGCCTGCGGCTATCCGCGAGCGCCCGTGGACGATCTGCTCGCGTTCCACGTCGTGTTCGGCAAGACCGTCCCGGACGTCTCGCTCAACGCGGTTGCCAATCTCGGTTACGCGGAAGGCCGTTTTCTCGCCCCTGTGTTCACCGGCGACACTCTTGTTGCGCGATCGGACGTGGTTGGCGTCCGGCAGAACTCCAACCGGCGGACCGGAACGGTCTGGGTCCGCACGCGCGGGTACCGCGGCGAAGACTGCGTCCTGGAATATGTTCGCTGGGTGATGGTCCAGAAGCGCGATCCGGAGAGCGCGGCGCCAGAGCCCGTCGTGCCGCAGCTCAAGTCCGCGCTCGCGGCGGACGACTTGGTTGTGCCAGAGAGCCTGCGCGCGCCGGACGACCCCGAGGGGCTCGCTGGCAGTCGCTGGGCGTTCGAGGATTACGCCCCCGGCGAGCGCATCGACCACGTCGACGGGATGAGTCTCGAGGAAGCCGAGCATCGGCTGGCGACGCGCCTGTATCAGAACACCGCACGTGTTCACTTTAACGCGCACGCCGCGCGCGACGGGCGCTTTGGCAAGTGCCTCGTCTATGGCGGTCATGTGCTGAGCCTTGCGCGGGCTCTCTCCTGGAACGGTCTGGAAACGGTGCTGGCGATCGTCGGGATCAATGGTGGCGCCCATGCCAACCCCTGCTTCGCGGGCGACACGTTGTACGCCTGGTCGGAGGTTCTCGACGCGCAGCCGTTGGCCGGGCGCGGCGACCTGGCTGCGCTCCGTCTGCGTCTGGTCGCGGTCAAGGACCAGCCGTGCGCGAGCTTTCCGCTGAAGCTCGACGACGGTCGCTACCGACCCGAGGTGCTGCTCGACTTCGACTACTGGGCGGTTGTTCCGCGGCGGCGTTGAAGCCGCGGGAGTACGCCGCGTTGACACGTCCTTTTTCGCGCGCGCACAACGATCGCGCGCGCCAGATCGCCCAAGCGTGATGCGGCTTCTCGCTCGTCACGCCCGAGCGACCGGATCGCGCGACAGAACTAGGGAGCTTTTCGTGTCTGCAGTTCGCGCCAAGCCTCTATCGCCCCACCTCACCATCTTCCGCTGGCCGCTGACTATGGCGTTGTCGATTCTGACCCGGATCACGGGCGGCGCGTTGAGCGTCGGCATGATCCTTGTGGTCTGGTGGCTCGCCGCGCTCGCCGCCGGCCCTGAATCGTTCGCGTGGATCGACGGCATCGTCGATAGCCTGTTCGGCGGCCTCATTCTCTTCGGGTTCACGGTGGCGGCGTTCCTGCACATGGCCAACGGTATCCGGCACCTCGCTTGGGACTTGGGCTACGGTTACGACAAGGACACCACGCACAAGTCGGGTTTGGCGGTGATCGCCTTTACCGTGGTTGCCAGCCTGCTCACTTGGATTGCCATTCTCGCTGCCTGAGGATCGGACGATGTCGCTAGCTACACCTCTCGCCCGCGTTCGCGGACTTGGCGCGGCGCGCGAAGGGCTCTCTCACTTCAAGCAGATGCGCGTCACCTCGGTGGCCAGCACGTTTCTGACGATCTGGTTCGTTGTCAGCGCGGTCGGCCTTTCCGGCGCGGACTACGCGACGGTTGTCGCCTGGCTCGGCTCGACGATGAACGCGACGCTGATGATCCTCTTCGTCTGCGTCAACTTTTGGCACGCCCGGCTCGGTGTCCAGACCATCATCGAGGACTACGTCCATCATGTGGGCGCCAAGACCGCAAGCTTGATCGCCCTGGCGTGCGCCACCTACGGCCTCGCCGCTGTCGCCGTTGTCGCCGTTCTCAAGGTCGCCGTCGGGGGATGATACGCGCCATGACCAAAGCTTATGAGATCATCGATCACGAGTTCGACTGTGTGGTCGTCGGTGCGGGCGGCTCGGGCCTGCGTGCGGCCGTCGGTATGGTCGAGGCCGGCCTCAACGTGGCGTGTGTCTCGAAGGTCTATCCGACACGCTCGCACACAGTCGCCGCTCAGGGCGGCATCAACGCGGCGCTCGGAAACATGAACGGCGACGACTGGCGCTTCCATATGTACGACACCGTCAAGGGGTCGGACTGGCTCGGCGACCAGGACGCCATCGAGTACATGACCAAGAATGCGCCGGCCGCGGTGTACGAGCTGGAGCATTACGGCGTTCCCTTCTCGCGGACGGACGCCGGCAGGATCTACCAGCGCGCCTTCGGCGGTCAGTCAGTCGAGTACGGCAAGAGCCAGGCTTACAGAACGTGCGCCGCCGCGGACCGTACTGGCCACGTCATCCTGCATACGCTCTTTCAGCAGGCGTTGAAGAGCAAGGTGCAGTTTTTCAATGAGTACTTCGCGCTCGACCTCATCATGGACGAGGAAGGCGCGTGTCGTGGGACGATGGCCTACTGTCTCGAGGACGGTTCGATCCATCGCTTCCGCGCGCACCAGACCGTGCTGGCGACGGGCGGCTACGGTCGCGTCTACTTTTCGGCGACCTCCGCGCACACCTGCACCGGTGACGGTAACGCTATGGTCCTGCGAGCCGGTCTGCCGTTGCAGGACATGGAGTTCGTGCAGTTTCACCCGTCCGGGATCTACGGTGCGGGCTGCCTGATCACGGAGGGTGCGCGCGGTGAGGGTGGGTATCTCACCAACTCTGAAGGCGAGCGCTTCATGGAGCGCTACGCACCGTCGGCGAAGGATCTCGCGTCGCGGGACGTCGTCAGCCGGGCGATGACGATCGAAATTAACGAAGGCCGCGGCTGCGGGGTCGAGAAGGCGCATATCGATCTGCACCTTGAGCATCTCGACCCGAAAGTGCTTGCCGAGAGGCTGCCGGGCATTTCCGAGACTGCGCGCATCTTTGCCGGCGTCGATGTCACGAAGGAACCAATCCCGGTCGTTCCAACGTGCCACTACAACATGGGCGGCATTCCGACGAACCACCTGACCGAGGTGGTCAACACCACGAACGGCGGCGCTGACAGTGTCGTGCCGGGCCTAATGGCTGTCGGGGAAGCGGCGTGCACCTCGGTCCACGGCGCCAACCGTTTGGGCGGCAACTCATTGATCGACCTCGTCGTGTTCGGCCGCGCTGCCGCGCATCGCGCTGCGGAAACGGTGGCACCGAACAGCCCGCACAAGCCGCTGTCGAAAGAGGCCGGCGAGGACGCGGTCGCGCGTCTCGACCGCGTCCGGCACGCCGCGGGGGACAGCAAGACCGGCGCGATCCGCAGCGAGATGCAGAAGACGATGCAGCGCTACGCCAGTGTCTTCCGCGATGGTCCGACGCTGGAGGCCGGTTGCAAGCGCATGGGCGAGGTCTCGTCGATGCTCGGCGACCTCCAGGTCAACGATCGCTCGATGATCTGGAACTCCGACCTCGTCGAAGCGATGGAACTCGAGAACCTGATGGTTCAGGCGGCGGCGACCATTCACTCGGCGAGCTACCGGACCGAGAGCCGCGGTGCCCATGCGCGTGAGGACTTCCCAGAGCGTGACGACGAGAACTGGCTGAAGCACTCGCTGGTCTGGGTGAGCGACGATCAGGCGGTGAAGACGGGCGAGCGCTCCGTCCATCTCTTCACGTTGACCAACGAGGTTGAGCCCGTCGCCCCACAAAAGCGCGTCTACTGAGCTCTCAGCAACGGAAGCGGCAAGTACTATGGTCGAATTCGCCCTACCGTCGAACTCGCGGGTTGCGAAGGGTCGGCATCATCCTGCGCCGGATGGATCGTCGAACGTCAAGACCTTCAAAATCTACCGCTATGACCCGGACACAGGGGACAACCCGCGCGTCGACACGTACGACGTGGACATGTCCGATTGTGGGCCGATGGTTCTCGACGCGCTGATCAAGATCAAGAACGAGATCGACACGACGCTGACGTTCCGCCGGTCCTGTCGCG
>CAYUKE010000022.1:0-17793 GCA_964445185.1 uncultured Geminicoccaceae bacterium | reverse complement strand
GATGTCCTGGCTGCGAACCGTCTGCGCTTCCGAATACCAGAGAATGAGCGCGAAGAAGATCGACCAGGCGCCGAGCGTGACGATGAACGGCGGCAGGCGTAGCGCTACGGTCGGACCGCTCGCCCGACCGCTGACGGCAACCCCTAGGCCGAGCAGGATGCCGAGCGGCACGGCCCAGACGAGCGGCACGCCGAGGAAGACGAGCGCGGTCCAAGCAGCAACCACGATCAGCACGGGTAACGGACGCGCGCGCGTCACCAGCGAGCCGTTGAACAGCCCGCAGGCCGTTCCGACAGCAAGGCCGACGGCGATCGCGAGCAGCCCGGGCATGCCCGCCTCCACGCCGAGCCGGGCCATGATCATGTAGCTGAAGACCATCACCGCGGCGACCGAGAGATCGATGCCGGCGGTGAGGATCACCAACGTCTGGGCGGCTCCGAGGAGCCCGATGATGGTGACTTGCTGAATGATCAGCGAGAGATTGAACGGTGAGAAGAAGTTGGGCGCGAGGAGCCCGAACGCAGCGCAGCTGAGGATCAGCACCAGCGCCGGCGCCGCTGTCGGATAGGTGTGGAGGAAGTTCTGAAAGCGCGTGCCGAGCGTGCGTTCGGCGCCTGCGAAGCTGGCGAACTCGGTGCTCGCCTTGTCGAGATCGCGCTCATGCGCCGCCGCCTGGCGCACGCCCCTACCTGCTTCCGCCATGGTCGTAGCCTCCTTCGGCGCGGCCGAGCGGGGCCGGGGCGCCGCTCGGCCGCGCTAGATCGCGATCAGCCCCAGCATTTCGTCAGGGCTTCATCCGATGTAATGGAGGGGAGGCCGTCGACCGGCGCGTCGGTGACCAGCTCGACCCCGGTGTCGAAGAAGTCGAGGCCCTCGGTTGCGGCCGGCTTCTCACCAGTCTCGGCATACGTCGCGACCGCCTCGACGCCGAGCGACGCCATCAGCAGCGGAAACTGCATCGAGGTCGCGCCGATGATGCCGTCCTTGACGTTCTGCACGCCCGGGCACCCGCCATCGACGGAGACGATCAGGACATTGTCTTCGAGCCCGAAAGCCTGGAGCGCTTCGTAGGCACCGGCGGCGGCAGGCTCGTTGATCGTGTGGACGACGTTGATGCCCGGATCGACCTGGAGAAGGCTCTCCATCGCGGTGCGACCGCCTTCCTCGGCGCCCAGCGTGGTATCGCCGCCGACGACGCGAGGATCGTCCTCGTCATACATCGTGTCGGGATCGTTGATGTCGACGCCGAAGCCCTCGAGGAAGCCCTGATTGCGGAGGACGTCGACGGTGATCTGCGCCTCGGACAAATCGAGCGTCGCGATCTTGGCGTCTGACGTGTCGCCCATCGTCGCCGCGGCCCATTGGCCAATGAGGAGGCCGGCCTTGCGGTTGTCGGTGGCGAAGGTGGCATCCGCCGAGTGGACCGGGTCGAAGGGCGTATCGAGTGCGATGACGAGAACGCCTGCTTCGCGCGCGCGCTCGACCGTATCGGCGAGCCCGGCCGGGTCCGACGGCGTGATCAGGATTCCCTTGGCGCCAGCGGCAACGAGCGTCTCGATGGCCTCGAGCTGAGCCTCGTTGTCGCCGTCGTACTTGCCGGCGAAGCTCCGCAGCTCGACGCCGAGTTCGGCCGCCTTCGCTTCGGCGCCCTCGCGCATTTTGACGAAGAACGGATTGGTGCTGGTCTTGGTGATTAGACCGACGATCGTGGTCTCGGCCCTGGCCGGAGCAGAGCCGATGAGGCCTACCAGCGCCGCTGAAACGAGAAGCGACGTTCTGAGCATCGCTGCCTCCCTGGCAAATTGGTGCTTCCAAACCGCCGTGACGCTTCGCGCCCGACATCGCTGAGCAAGCCACGATCCGCGCGGAAGGTCAATAATTAAATCACTTTGCTTTTTTTAGTCTTTCGTGTCTCAACGGGATGCCGACTGGCCAAGGCGAGGAGACGGTGTGCGTGGCGGAGACACGAGTGCGCTCAGAGCCTTCAATGAACGCTTGATCATCGGTGCGATACGGCAGCACGGGGCCCTGTCGAAGGCCGAGGTTGCGCGGATCACCGGACTCAGCGCCCAGTCCGCGTCGATGATCGTCAACGCCCTCCTGCAAGACGGTGTCGTCATCAAGCGGGACAAGGTGAAGGGGCAGATCGGCCAGCCGTCGACGCCGATCGCCCTCAATCCCGAGGGTGCCTACGCCGTCGGCTTGAAGATCGGCCGGCGCAGCGTCGAAGCGGTGCTCGTCGACTTTTTGGGCGGGGTCGTGGCAAGCGCCGGATCGCGCTACGCGGCCCCGTTGCCAGAGCCGACGATGGCGGCGGCGCGAACGCACGCAGCCTGCGTCTTGGCCCAGCTCCCCGTGACGGATAGGGGCCGCGTCGCCGGCTTGGGCGTCGCCATGCCTGGCGATCTGTCCGCTTGGGCAGACGAGCTGGGCTTGCAGCCCGCGGCGCTTGCCGGGTGGCAGACGACCGACGTTCCGGCAACCCTTGCCGAGGCGACCGGTCTCGACGTTGCGGTCTGGAATGATGCCACCGCCGCCTGCGCAGCCGAGATGGCGCTGGGCGACGCGGTTGAGCACGGCACCGTGCTCTACCTCTATCTCGGCAGCTTCGTCGGTGGTGGGCTCGTGCTTGACGGCCGCCTCTGCCGCGGCTCGCGCGGCAACGCCGCCGCCATCGGTTCGATGCCCATGGCGGAGCCCGCTGCCGACGGTCGGCCACGGCAACTGATCCACGAGGCGTCGGTCGTGTTCCTAGAGGGGCGGCTCGCGGCAGCCGGCGTCGATCCCGCCCAGGCGATGCGCGAGGTGCCGGCTGATGCCGTGGCGGAAGCGACCATCGCCGCGTGGACCGCGCAAGCGGGTGACGCCCTGGCCCGGGCCACCGTCGCGGCTGCCAGCGTGATCGATATCGAGACCGTCGTCATCGACGGGCTCCTCGCCGCACCGCGCGTCGCCCGTGTCGTCGACGCGGTCCGCAGCGCGCTCGATGACCTGAACCGCAAGGGCCTTTCGTCCTTCGCCGTTCGCCAGGGTTCAATCGGTCCACCGGCCCGCGTCCTGGGCGCGGCGCTACTGCCGCTTAGCAGCCGGTTCTCACCGGACCCCGACCTGCTTATCCGCGGTCCGAAGGAACGTGTGACGATTTAGCGGTTCCAGTTGTAGCCCGTGCGGTGAGGGCATCAGTGCCCTTGCCACTGCGGCCTTCGTTTCGCGAGGAAGGCGTCCAGACCTTCGCGAAAGTCCCGGCTCGTGTAGCACAACGCCACCAGGTCGCGGTCTTCGGCATCGCTTGCTGCCGCGCGTAGCCGGCGCAGCGCTTCCTTCGTCGCGCGTAGGGTCAGCGGTGCGTGGCCGGCAACCTGTCGAGCCAGGGCGTCGGTGGCGGCGCGAAGGCCGTCGGCGTCCTCGGCGACACTTGTCACCAGCCCCGATCGCCGCGCCTCGTCGGCGCCGATCAGCCGCGCTTGAAAGATTAGGTCGCGGAGCAGCGTCGGTCCGACGAGGTCCGCCACACGAGCGAGGCTCCGCGCCGACAATCCATTGCCAAGCGTCCGCGCGATCGGGAAGCCGAACGCCAGGGAACTACTGGCGATCCTGAGATCGCAGGCGGCGGCGACGCTGGCGCCGGCCCCGGTGCATGCGCCGGCGATCGCGGCGATGGTCGGGATCGGGCAGCGCTCGACGGCATCAAGGGCGGCGTCGATGCGTTCCTGATAGGCCCAGGCATCTGCGGCGCTCGTCAGCGCCTTGAACTCGCCGATCTCGGTCCCAGCGGCGAAGGCGCGGCCACCGGCGCCGGTCAGGACAAGCACCCGCACTGAGCCGTCCATCGGCAGGTCGCTGCAGAGCTCACGCAGTCGCTCGTACATGCCGAACGTGAAAGCGTTGCGCGCCCGCGGCCGGTTGAAGACGATGTGCCCGATCTTGTCCTCGACCGTGTAGAGCACCTCTGCCACGCCGCGCTCCGGGCTCAGTAGCGGTAGGGAACTGGCGGGATGCGTGCTGCGTCGGTCGCCAACGCGAAGATCACGCCGAGCACCAGCAGGCCGCCCAGGACGGCGATGGCGATCTTCCAGAAGCTGTAGGGCCGCTCACCGACGACTTCACCCGTGCGGCCGTTGACGAGCACGTGGTAGACCCGATTCATGAAGCGCAGACGGGCATGCCAGACCGGGACCAGGGCGAGCTTGAAGCCGCGGTCGCGGTGGCGCACGTCCAGGGCGCTGATCTTCTGCATGTCTCCACCGATGTGCGCGCGGACATCGCCTTCGATGATACGTTGCATTTCGGCGCGGCCGAGGTCGAACGCCTCGCCAAGGGAGATCTGGTAGCGCTCGCTGGCGAACCCGGTGAGAAACTCGGCCTGGAATGGTCGCGCCTCATGCGTGTCGAAACGGCGCAGTCGATCGACGAGCGCTCGCGGGAGGGTGCGGGTTGCGGCCACGAGCACGTCGTCGAAGGCGCGCGCGACCCGCCCACGAACGGGCCGCCAACGGATCTTGGGCACCTGCTGCGGCTGCCTTGTCCGTCGCCCGTTCACCACCACCGAGACGTAACGGGTCTCATAGTAGACATCGCCGCGGAGGCCCTGGAACGCCGTCTCGGTTTTGCTGTCGAAGGTGAAGTACGGAACGTAGCAGCCCCGCAGCGCATCCCGGCCGCGCGCCTTGGCTGCGACGTGGTTGGGTGCGAACCACAGCCGTTTCAGCCAACCGTCGATGCGCTCGCGCGCGTGCTCCTCGCCGATGAGGAATGGCAGAAGGGCGGTTGGCGCGATCGGGCCAACGGGTTCGCAGACGACCGACTGGCCACAAAACGGGCAGGGCCCGGCGTGCAGCGGACCATCGAACGAGATGCCGGCCCCGCAGCCGGTACACTGGGTCTCGACAGGTTCGCTCGGCGGGGGCACGTCGCCGACGCGGGCTAGTGCGTCGTCGAGGTCCTGCTCCTCGACCACCTCGAGCCGCGTGTCGATCCGTGTCGTGTGGCCGCAATAGGTGCAGCTGAGCTGCTCCGTGCCCGGCGCGTAGCGCAGCACCGCGCCGCAGTTTTCGCAGGCGACCGGATGATCGGCGCGGGGTTCGTCGGTTGCAGGCGGCGCTTCCGGCTCGGCTGCCCGCACACCCCAGGGCCCGACAACGAGGTCCATGGCGCTGTGCTAGGGCGCTGGCAGCGGCGGCGGGACGCGAGCGAACAGCGGCTTCAGCTCGTCGATGTCGCCGGCCTTGAGCCACCCGCCCATGCCCTCTGTCCAGACGAGGCTGTCGCGCGTGAGCGCGCCGGCCTGCGCCTGCTCGGCCAGCTGATGCTGCTCGAAGGGCCCGCTCGGCGCGCCATCGACCGCGACATGGAAACTGCGGCCTGCGTCGGGTATGGGTGGCGGCGAGGAGGTGCCCGAAACGGTGTCGCGTGCGAGCGCGATCCCGGCGCCGATCCCGATCCCGGTCGACGCGGCAGTGCCCGGGTGGCCGATCGCCTGGCCCGTCTGGTAGGTCACGTAGCGGCTAAGGTCGCCGACGACCCCGGCGGCGCTTCGCTGATCGAGCGCTTTCTCGACCTCGGGCGGCAGTGACACGTTCTCGACCAGCATCTTGGGCAGCTCCAGGCCGTACACCTGCAGCTCGGGTGCAATCTTGGCGGTCAGGAAGTCGCCCAGCTGCGCGTAGTTGCCGGCGAGATCGAGGATCGGAATTCGCGCCTTGGCGATCGTGTCGGCGAAGCGTGAAACGATGATGTTGCGGATCTGGTTGGTGATCTCTTCCGTCGTGAAATGCCCGTCGGTGCCGACGATCTCACGAAGGAAGACGGCCGGGTCGGCGGTCCGCATAACGTAGGTGCCGAAGGCCCGGACTCGGATCGGACCGAACTCCGGGTCACGCAGGATGACGGCGTTCTTCGTGCCCCATTTAAGGTCCGTGAAGCGCCGCATGTTGAAGAAGTAGATTTCGGATTTGAACGGGCTCTCGAAGCCATGCGGCCAATTCTGCAGTGTCGAAAGAACCGGCAGGTTCTGCGTCTGCAGCTCATACATGCCGGGCCCGAACACATCCGCCAACTCGCCTTCGTGGACGAAGACGGCCGACTGACCTTCGCGGACGGTCAGCTTGGCACCGTACTTGATCTCGTTGCCTGGCCGGACGAAGCGATGGACGAGCGTGTTGGACGAGTCGTCGAGCCATTCAATGACGTCGACGAACTCGCCGAAGAGCCGGTTCCAGATCACCGTCTCACCCCTGCGTGCCGGTCGCGGCGGCCTCGCCCTGGGTGATGCGGGCAGACGCCGCCGCGAGGGTCTTGCGCAGCTCGGTCTCCATCGTCGCGAGCGCCTGCTCGGCCTCGTCCCGCTTCTTCTTGCCTTCCTCGGCGATCGTCAGGCTGTCGTTGATGGTCGCGATGAGCTGGTCGTTGGCCTGCTTGACCGTTTCGATGTCGAAGACCCCGCGCTCGACTTGCTCTCGGACCGTGCGGTTGGCGTCGCGTAGCTGGTCGGCGTTGGATTTGAGAAGCTCGTTGGTGAAGTCTGCAGCCTCTTTGACCGCTTTCGCCGCCTCACCGGAGCGATAGATGGTCACCGCCTGCGCCAGCTGCTGCTTCCACAGTGGCACGGTGTTGGCGATCGTTGAGTTGATCTTGGAGACTAACGACTTGTCGTTTTCCTGCACGAGGCGCACGCTCGGCAGGCTCTGCATGGTGACCTGTCGCGTGAGCATCAGGTCATGTATCCGACGCTCGAGGTCGTCGCGCGTCGTCCGGAGGTCGCGCAGCTCCTGGGCTTTGACCACATCCTCGTCGCCCTGGATCTCCTGTTCTTTCGCCGGAATGACACTCTCGTCTAGTTCCTTTATTTTCGATCGCCCAGCGGCGATATAGACCTCAAGCGTCTTAAAGTAGTCAAGATTGGCGTCATACAACTTGTCTAGTTTGGTTATGTCGGTTAGCAGCTGCGTCTTGTGCCGCTCGAGGTTGATCGTCGTCTCTTCAATCTGATCTTTGACCGTGTCGTAGCGATCAAGGTACTTCTCGACCGGGTTTTTCATCCCGAAGATGCGGCCGAAGAAGCCGGTACGGGCGCGCGGGTCGAGGCCGGTGACATCAAGGTCCTTGAGACGGCCGACCATCTGGCTGAGCATGTCCCCGGCCGGGCCGATGTCCTTCGTTCGGACATTCTCGAGCATTTGCTCCGAGAGCTCGGTTAGCTGCTCCTGGGCCTTCGTGCCGAAGAAGATGATCGAATTGCTGTCGCCGATGTCGATCTCGCTCTGCGCCTGCTGGATCTGCTGCGGCACCTCGCCTTCGAGATTGAGCTCAAGATCCTGGGTAAGCTCATGCGACAGCACGGCGAGCTGGCTCTCCATGCCACCGGGCTCGGCGACGGCGGGGGTCTGGTCTGGCGTCGTGTTCATCTTCGATCCTCCGCGAAGGTCGTCTAGCCGACGCCCTCCTTAGTGAGCTGGGTGTTCAGCACGTCTATTGCCACCTCGAGATCGAGCACCTCGTCACGCTTCAAGTGCGCGATCTGTTCCTCAAAGACCTGCTCGATGGTCGTCAACACGTTCTTGAAGTTGTTGGAGAGCGGTGTGTCCGCGAAGTCTTGTTGGCGGCGGGCGTAGTCTCGGACCACGTTGCGCGTCCCGTCGAGGTACGTATTCAAGAAGCGGCGCGCTCGCGGCAGGTCCTTCGGATCGCGCTCGATCTCGTCGAGTACCGCGTGCGCGTTGTCGACGATGCGGTCGAGCCGGCCACGGATCTCGCGGTTGCTGAGCGTCGCGGCGTCGTCCTTTATCTCTTCGAGCTTGGCTTCCGCCTCGATGACGGCGGCCGCGACCTGCTCCGGCTTGACGCCAGCCTTCTCGGCGATCGAGCGGTCCGGCGTCTTGGCCGTGCTCGGATCCATGCCGTAGGTCACAAGACATGCGAAGGCGCCGAGGCCGGCGAGGACAAGGCCCATGAGGAGGCCGTAACTCGTGCCGAACCAGCTGATCAGGAGAAAGGCGACGCCACAGGCGAGCGCGCCCGTCAAGCGGTAGGGCAGGGGCGGCCTCGCGAACCGACGGGTCTCGTATTCGGCGGTCGCATCAAGGCCACGACGAACGAGCATGCCGGCGACGATCAGCAGGACGATACCGCCGACGAGGGCCACAAGTTTGATCGGCTGGCCACTTGTCAGCGCGACGAGCGCGGGGAACGCAAACACCGCCGGCAGCAACCGAAGCGCGTAGATCCGTCCGCCACGAGGTGCGCTGCCGCGCCTTGTCGAGTTCTTGGCGGCAGACTGAACGCGCGAGCCGATGCGCCGCGAATAGGGGCCCGTGCCGTCGCTCATTCCCGCCTCACCAGTACCAGAGTGACGCGCCCGCGAGGGTCACCGCGATCACCCAGAGCAGCCACGCGCCCAGAAAACCCTTAAGACCCTGCGCCATGACGCAGTTGACCCCCCAACCACCCGCCGACGAAATGCGCTCCCCTATAGCCGCCGTGGGGCTGGACGCGAACCCCAAATGCCCACTTGGCTGCGATTGACGCGCTCGTTCCGAGCTTGAAGAGAGTCCCGCGAGACGGCGCGATTTCACCCTATTCTAGTGGTGCTCGCTGCGTCCTTGCGGCTTCATCGGGACCGTGACCCGGAACGTGGTGCCGCGGCCAGGGCCGGAAGCGATCAGCTCGATCGCGCCCTGAGCGCGCTCCAACGCGCGCTTGACGAAGGCGAGGCCCATGCCGGTGCCGGGACGTGCCGGGTCGATCTTGCGGAAAGGCTCGAAGATCTGGCGCTGCATCGCCGGGGCAATGCCCGGTCCGTCGTCGCTGACGAAGAACTCGACACGATCGCTCTTGTGGGTCGCTCGGATGACGATGACACCGTGCTCGCGATGGTGGTGCGTGATCGCGTTGCCGATGAGGTTGCGAAAGATCAGCGAGATGAGCGCCGACGCGTTCTCGATCACGGGAAAGGGCGCTTGCAGCTGGACGTCGAAGGTGGCCGGCGGCTCGAGCAGCAGCACGGTCTCCTCGAGCAACCGCCCGACGTCGATTTTCTCGATGCTCGGCTCTTCCTGGCTCAGCCGGGCGTAGTCCAGGAGTTCGCGCAGCATCGCTTCCATGTGCCGGAGCCGCGCGATGGCCGTGTCGAACTGCCCGGCTTGGTCCGGCGACAAGGCCTCGCCCAAGTCCTCGCGCAGGAAGCCGAGGACATGGCTGCAGCCGCGAACCGGGGCTTTTAGATCGTGTGAGGCGATGTAGGCGAAACGCTCCAACTCCTCGTTCGCCTCCGCCAGCTCGGCGTTGCGCTCCTCGAGCTGCGCGTAGGTGCGCTTCAGCTCGCCGATGTCCACGAACGACAGACTGACGCCGTCGGGGCGGCCGTCAGCGGTCGTGTAGGGGAGGAACCGGACGAGGTAGTGGTCGCCCGCATCCGTCGTCACCTTGCGCTCGATGCGCGGGTGGCCAGCCTTGATCCGGGCGATGTCCTGCTGCAGGTCCGCCGAGACGATCCGGCTGGTCACATGGCTAATCGGACGACCGACATCGTGCGGCACCAGATGGAAAAGCTTGGCTGCCGCCGGTGTGAACCGCCGCAGGTTCAATGCGCGGTCAAGGAAAATGGCGCCGATGTCGGTGCTGGTCAGCAGGTTGTTCATGTCGGCATTGAGCTGCACGAGCTCCTCGATACGATGCTCGTACTCGCCACTGACCGTGTGAAGTTCTTCGTTGATAGAGTAAAGCTCCTCATTCGTGCTCTGCAGTTCTTCGTTCGATGACTGAAGTTCTTCATTCGAGGCTTGCAGTTCCTCGTTCGATGTCTCAAGCTCTTCGATGGTAGTTTGTAGACTTTCCTCGGTGAGACGGAGGTCCGTCTCCAGCTCGCGGATGCGTCGTGCGGCTTCGTCTGGTGCGATCAGCACCGTGCGGTTGGCCGCCTCGCCGGCGAGGTCGGCGGGCTCGCGTGGCGTTTCGAAGCCGACGAAAGCGTGGGTCGGATCGGCGCCGCTACCGGTGAGGATGGGCTTGACATGCACGGTCGTCCGGATGTCACCGCGCCCGGGCAAGGGAATGGTGATGTCGGCCGCGATCGATTCGTGCGCGCGACGCAGGGCCCGCTCGATGCCGCTCGACACGGCAACGTGGAGTGTCTCATGGACCCGGTCCGCGGCCCGCATGCTAACGGCACCGTCGCCGAGCGGTCTAAGGAACGTTGCAGCGTCACCGAAGATGTGGACCAGCTCGCCGCGCGTGTCGACGAGCAGACCCGGCGGCGCATAGACGTCGAGCAGGGCGTCGTAGGCGGGCATCAACTGGCGGAACAGCGCGGCGCTGCCGGCGGCGGAGGTCAGCGACACTGACGGCGCGTCGTTGGGGCCGCGGTCGGCGAGATGCGTCGATGGCGGGAGGAGCTCCAGAGATGACGCCAAGCGTACGTCACGGAGCTTGCGAAAGATGCGATAGCGCGCGTTTACGGTGCCGAACTCGTCGGCAAGGCGGCCCGGCGTTTCGCTTGAGCCGAGAAACAGCAGACCATCCTTGCGCATGGAGAAGTGGAAGAGCGCAAGAACTTTACGCTGTGCCGACTCGCCGAGGTAGATGAGTAGGTTGCGGCACGAGATCATGTGCAGCCGCGAGAACGGCGGATCTTTGATGATGTTGTGCTTGCTGAAGACGATGAAGCGCCGGATGGCTGGCTTGATGCGGTAGAGGCCGTCCGAGACAGGTTCGAAGAACGCGCCGAGGCGGTGCTCGCTGACCCCGCGGAGACGGTCGACCCCATAGATTCCTTCGCTTGCGACCGACAGCGAATGCTCGTGGACATCGGTGGCGAAGATCTTGAGATTGAGTGGCAAGTCGCGGGCGGTGGCGCCCTCGGCTAAGAGAATGGCCAGCGAGTAGACTTCCTCGCCGGTAGCCGAGCCGGCAACCCAAACTCGCACTTGCTCGCCGCTCGCCATGCGGTCGAGCAGGCTCGGCACCGCCTCCTCGGCGACGGCACGAAACGCTCCTTCGTCGCGGAAGAAGCCCGTCACGCCGATCAGGAGGTCGTGGTAGAGCGTTTCCAGCTCGTCTCGGTCGTCGACCAGGCGCTGTGCGTAGGCATCGATGTCCTGGCTCTTGGTCAAGCCAACCCGGCGCTCGATCCGGCGCATCACGGTCGACTGCTTGTAGTAGCCGAAGTCGGGGCCGAACCGCTGTCGAAGCGCAAGGAGGATGCGCCGCCGCGGGTCGAGCCGGGCATCGTCGTCCGAGCCTCGCTGGCGGCTGATTGGGCGTCCGCCGACGTGCTCGGCGATTAGCGCGGCGAGTTCTCCGGGCGCTGCGGTCAACGGCCGGCCCACCTGGTCGATCACTGCCTGCGGCATCGACGGGAAATTCGCCGTGCACGGTGCCTGGGCGACGACCAAGCCGCCGGCCTCTTGCACGGCGACACAGCCCTTGGCACCGTCGCTTCCGGAGCCCGAGAGAATGACGGCCACCGAGTTTGAGCCGTAATCGGTGGCGAGCGAGCGCAGAAAGACGTCGATCGGCAGATTGAGCGGAACCTCGGTGTCGCGATCGCGCAAGAGAAGTTCTCCGTCGGCGACGATCATCTCCTTCCGCGGCGGGATCAGATAAACGTGGTTTGCGGCGATCCGGGTTTGCTCGGTCACGCGAACGATTGGCATCGCCGTGTGGCGTGCCAGTAGCTGATCCATCAGGCTCTTGAAGTCGGGTGACAGGTGCTGGATCAGCACGAAGGCGGCGCCGCTATGGGGCGGAAGCTGGTCGAACAGGAGCTCGATCGGCTCGAGCCCGCCGGCGGAAGCGCCGATGGCGACGACGTGGGTCGGTCCGTCGTCGGGCGTCGCCTCCGGGTCGGCCCCGACCTCTTCAGTCTCGATTGAAGGCGCGGTCAGTTCGTCGGTCATGGCGCAATCTCAAGAAGGGAGATGCCGCTCTAGCAGCTCTACTTCGAGTTGGCGCCAACAGATCTAATTCCTAGAAGATGCGTCAGATGACAGAATGCCGCGGCCTTAAGCTAGTCGCTTATGCGCGGGCGTCACCACGTCGCGGCTTGGCATGGGCTGGCGGTCAGCCGGCATCGCCCATCGCCAAAGCGCCGCGTCGGGAACCGGAAGCACGAGAAACCAGTGCTCGAGAACCGCGAGAGCGAGCATGGTCCCCAGGATCAGGCAGGAAGCCACCTCGAAACCGCTCGCGTCTGCGGCGAAACCGCGTTTGAGAAGCCAAACGCAGGTGATCGTTCCCAGCGTCACCGAGAGCGGGAACAACGCGTTCATCCGTCGCCGGCGAAAGTAGCTGCGAAGAAAGCCGAGGTGTGGCGGCAGAAACTCCTCGCTCATGTTCGGCACGCCGAGAAAGATATTCAGCTTGGCGCTCAGCCGCATGATCCAGAGGAGCAGGAAGGCCCAGAGGCCGGCTTGGTTTGCGGCATCCCACAGGACGAATACCAGGGCCACGGCGGTGACGAGAATGGCAAGCTCGTGGAACAGAAGCGTCTGCAACGCGTGGCGGAACCGGCGCCAGCCAGCAGCATCGTGGGCCGAGGTCTCGCGCCGCGGTCCGGTGATGAAGCCTAGAAGAAAGCTTGTCTCGTGCCAGGCCCAGAGACCCAGGCCGCAGGCGAAGCCGAGATAGGCGCTCCAGGGCGTTCGCACGTCCTCGACGGCAACGAGGCCGATGGCGGCAAGCGCAGCGATCCCGGTAACTGCCATCATGCTGGCCGGGAACGTGTGCTTCGGGAGCCCTACCAGAAATAGCACGGCGCCCGTGCTCGACCACCAGAGCAGGAGCGCGAAGAGAATGGGACCGGCGATTTCGGCCATGGCGCGCCGGTTCCGTTAGCGGCCGAGGTGCCGTCGTCGCACCGGACCCCGTCCCGCGGTCACGACGGATCCTCGGCCGCCGCGAGCACCTCTAGGAACGCCGCCTCGTTTGCCCGGCCGAAACCGTTCAGCGGCATGTACTGACCGGTCACCGGATCGGCGAGAATCATCGTGCCATCGGTCCACCGAACCAGCTGGAACGGGGCCGTCGTGCTCGCGTGCTCGCGTTCGCGCAGGTGCGTCAGGCTCTTGACGACCGTCTTCAGAAAACGGCTTTCGGCTTCCACCAGCACCGCGACCGGGGTCGCGGCGGCGCCGAGAAAGACGGCGACCCCAGCACCTTCGCCCTGATCTTCGAAGCGAACGCTGTGGACCGTCTGGGGCGCGGTCACCGTCTGCTCGCCGCGCATCGCGTCCATGGCCTGGTCCGCAAAGACGAGGACGAGCGTCAGAACAACGAGCCCGCACGCGCCGAGCAGCGCGCCACGCGGGAGACCGTCATGGGCGCGACTGCGCCGGAGGTTGGTTGTGCTGGTCGATCGCATGCGCACTCGTCTCCTTCGGTCCGCCTACTCAGCCGGCTGCCGCGAGGTGGACCACGTTCGAGGGCTGTTGTTCGGGCAACGACGCGGACGGCGATGCGACAGGGCGCTCGCGCGCGTCGAAGTCGCGCAGAGCTTCGGTGAGGACGCGCGCCGGTTCCACCGCACCGGGCACGACCCGCAGCATCGGCTCCGGGTTGACGAACCGCCAGCGGCGAACGTGCGGCCACATGTGGATGTAGGAAACGCGTTCCTCACCACCGAGCTTGATCGCGATGTCGCCGGTGCCTTCCGGATAGCTCTTCAGCTGGACATCCGTCACGAGCGCGAAGGGCAGGTTGATCGTCATCGGCAGGGCGACGCCGTAGCGCATGACCAGGCGGCGCGAAGTGATCGTGTAGATGGTTGACCGGGCGTTCAGCCAGGCGAGCAGCGCCAGGATGCCGATTGCCACGGCGGCCATCGGGATCAGCCAGAGGCTGGCCGCCACGAAGTTCCCAAATGGCTCGCCGTCAAAAAAGACCACGAGGCCCCGCCAGGCGAGCAGCAGCGCGAAATAGGCGGCTACCTTGCGGACGTGAAAGGCGCGGCGGGCGAGGGCGCGCCAGTCGGGCGCGCCCTGCCAGAGAACCTTCTCGCCGGCCGGCAGCCGTTCGGGAAGACCGGCGACCGGCTCGTAGTCATGCTCACGCATGCTGCTCATGCGATCGGCTCCGCCCGATGCGGCGAGCTGTAGAGGTAGCCACCGCCGAAGTAACCGACGATCTTGTCCTCCTCGAGACGGGTCACGGCATCCGGATCCCGGAGGCCCGGCACCCCACCGAACTGATTGCCGCGGATGCTGTCGACGGAGACCTGCTTGCGGCCGCCGTTGACATCGGCGAAGCCGAACGGGAGCAGGACGCGACGGCCTGGCGCTCCACTACCGTCCGAGAGCTCGACCTCGAGGTAGCGGAAGATGAACTCGGCACGGTCGATCCACAGGTCGACCACCGTACCGGCAACTCGGCTGTCGGAACCGACGACCGGGAACCCGCGAGGATCCACGTCCGGCTCTTCGACGCCATATTCAGGCGCCACGCGCGTCGGCACGATCCGGTTGTGTCCCTCGAACGTCACGTCGGCAACGTCCGTCCGTTCGCACCAGGAACCGGGTCCGACACCGGCGGCGATCGGGTCACCCTTCGGTAGCACCGCGTCGCCGATGAACCAGCCCTGCGTCGCGTAGTTCAGGTCCTTGCGTTCGGGACGATTGCTGGAGCGGGTCGAATCCTCGCCGATCTTGTAGTTTTTGGGCGCGGGTGGATAGAAATAGCCGGGCTTCGTCGGACCTTTCTCATTCTCCAGCGGGTAGCCCTCACGCTGATCCTCATAGCGTAAATACAAAACTAGACCGAGGAAGAAGATCCAGAATGCGTACAAAACAACCTGGGCAACGTCGATATGGGAAGTGATGGCGCCGGTTTCCATCTTGCGGCCTCCGCAGCAGAGGGACTAGGCGGGGAACTCGGTCATGCCGAAGTCCCCGGAGTTGGTTTCGGCCGCCGACCCGCCATGGCGGACTAACGGGCCGATAGCGATGAGCGTCATGAACAGCAGGGCGATCTCCAGGTGGTAGACGACGCCATAGCCGACCGCCGGCCCGGTTAGCGCCGGACCGAGGACGCCGTTGGCGCCAAGAACGGAAACGCCATCGCGGATGGCGCCACCGAGTGCGATGGCGATCCCGGCCGACGTCGCCTGGACCGCTCCCCAGGCACCCAGCGCGAGGCCGCCTTGTCCGTCCTCCGCGAGACGCATGGCGGCGATCATCGTGCATACGGCGAAGAGACCGGCGCCGAAGCCGATCAGGCCGGTGCCGACGCGAAACAACAGCAGCGACTGCAGCGGGTCGGCGAAGACGACCGCGGCGAAGGCGAAGACGCCGATGACGGCTGCGAATCCGGCGAGCCGATGCGGGTCCCAACCGCGCGCGAGACAATGCGCCGCGACCGCGAGCCCGACGAAAGAGCCACCGGCGAGCAAGGCCGTGAGCGTCGTCGTTCCAGAGACGGACAGCTTGAGCACCTCGCCGCCATAGGGCTCGAGCAGCACATCCTGCATCGCGAAGCCGGCGGTGCCGAGGCCGACGGCGACGAGGAGGCGGCCGGCGCGACTGCCGGCGACGAACTGCGCCCAAACCGCAGCGAAGCTGGGCCGTTCGAGGTCTCCATGCGTGAGGTCTGGGCGGCGCGGCTCCTGCTTCCACATCGCCACGACGTTCAGGATAAGCGTTGCAACCGCGCCAGTCTGAATGACCTGGATAAGCGTGACGAAGCTGAAGTCGCGCAGGAACCAGCCGAAGAGCAGCGCGCTGCCGGCCATGCCGACAAGGAGCATGACGTAGAGCAGGGCGACGACCCGCGGCCGCTTCGCCGGCGGCGCGAGGTCGGTCGCCAAGGCGAGGCCCGCCGTTTGCGTGGTGTGCATGCCAGCGCCGACGAGCAGAAAGGCGAGGCCCGCCGCTAGCTCGCCGACCAGGGCCGGCGCCTCCGTTTCCGCCGACAGCACGATCAGCGCGAACGGCATGATGGCGAGGCCGCCGAACTGCAGCATCGAGCCGGTCCACAGATACGGCACGCGCAGCCAGCCGAGATAGGAGCGGTGGTGATCGGAGCGGAAGCCAATCAGCGCACGGAGCGGCGCGAACAGCAGCGGCAGGGCGAGCATCAGCGCGACGATCCAGGCGCTGACGCCAAGCTCGACGATCATCAGGCGGTTGAGCGTGCCGCTGACGAGGACCAGCGCCATGCCGACCGACACCTGGAACAGCGACAGGCGGAGAATCTGCGCGAGCGGCAGATCGGTCGACGCCGCGTCGGCGAACGGTAGGAAGCGAGGGCTGAGACGCTTCCAGAAGCCGAGTGGATCGTAGGCCGGGCCGGTTCTCATCGCTGCCGGACCTCCAGCGCCTCGCTCGTGTAGAAGCCGCTGGCGACGCGGGCGGACCGGCCGGTCCTCCACGCCCCGAGGCTTGGGTCGGCGGCCAGATGGCGGGCGAGCCGCGCCGGCGCCACGGGGCGGATCGCCGGGGCGCGATCGCTCTTCGGAAACAGCGTGCCGACGGCGTGCATGGCGGCGAGAAACGGCGTTCGGGGAGCGAAGGTGAAGGCGAGGCTCGTGTCGCAGCGGGCGGCGAACTCGGCGACCACGGCGACGATGTCGTCGGCTGGGTAGTGGATCAGCGAGTCCATGGCGACCACGTGGTCGAAGCGGCCGAGCGCGGGGGCGGTCATGTCGCCCGTGCGCCAGTCGATCGTGCCGCTGCCGAGGTCTGCGGGGCAGCGCTCGCGGGCGACATCGACGAGGTTGCCGGCGACGTCGATCGCGGTGACAGCGGCGCCGCGCCGCGCGGCCTCCACCGCCAGAGCACCGGTGCCGCAGCCGGCGTCCAGGAGCCGGCGACCCCTGAGATCGGCGGGCAGCCAGCTGAGCAGGGTGGCACGCATGCGGTCGCGACCGGCCCGCACCGTAGCGCGGATGCCGCTGACGGGTGCGTCGGAGGTCAGCCGTCGCCACGCGTCGACCGCTGTGCGATCGAAGTAGAGCTGAAGCTCCGCGCGCCGGTGCTCGTAGGTGCCACTCGCCATATCAGTCGAACCCGAGCAGTTCGAACAGGTCGCGATCGCGCATCGGCGTCGCCAGCTGCGGCTCGCCGCCTGCCCACAACGCCTCGGCGAGCCGCAGATATTCGGCCTGGACCGCCGCCAGCTCCGGGCTCGGCTCCATCTCGAACAGCGTCGCCTTCTTCAGCCGGGAGCGCCGGATCGCGTCGAGGTCCGGGAAGTGCGCCAGCTTCTCCAACCCGACGACGGCGTTGAAGCGATCGATCTGGTCGGTTCTGGCGCTGCGGTTGGCGATCACCCCGCCGACACGGACCGGGTAGTTCTTTGATTTGGCCTGGATGGCGGCGACGATGCGGTTCATCGCATAGATCGAGTCGAAGTCATTGGCGGTGACGATGAGCGCGCGCTGCGCGTGTTGCAGTGGTGCCGCGAAGCCGCCGCAGACGACGTCGCCGAGCACGTCGAAGATGACGACGTCGGTGTCTTCGAGCAGGTGGTGCTCCTTCAGGAGCTTCACGGTCTGGCCGACCACGTAGCCCCCGCAGCCCGTGCCAGCCGGGGGACCACCGGCCTCGACGCAGAGCACGCCATTGTATCCCTCGTAGACAAAGTCCTCGGGGCGTAGCTCCTCAGTGTGGAAGTTGACCTGCTCGAGGACGTCGATGACTGTCGGCATCAGCCGCTTGGTGAGCGTGAACGTCGAATCGTGCTTGGGGTCGCAGCCGATCTGGAGCACCCGCTTACCCAGCTTCGCGAACGCGACCGACAGGTTGGAGGAGGTCGTGCTCTTGCCGATCCCGCCCTTGCCGTAGACCGCGAACACCTTGGCGGTGTCGA
>CAYUKE010000021.1:8354-18286 GCA_964445185.1 uncultured Geminicoccaceae bacterium | reverse complement strand
CTGGTAGGGCTCGATGAAGCTCGGGTGGTTGTGGCTCTCCATCTTAAAGACGGCGACGAGTCCGTCGCCGATGTCGACGACGCCGGCGTTCTCGCCGGGACCGCAAACGACCCAAGGTGCGCGCGTCGGCAGCCGCTTGAGATGCGCCCGCGAGGATTTGTAGGAGCAGTGCTCGCTCCACATGACCGAGAAGATGCCGAGCTCCACCAGGTTCGGGTCCCGGCCGAGGATGCGGCGGATCTCCTGGAACTCCTCGTCGCTGAGGCCGTGCTCGGCGGCGACCTGAACGTTGACGTCGCTCATCCGAGAACCTCCGCCAGCGAGCGGAACAGCGACGCGCCATCCCTGCTGCCGAGCTCCGCGCCCACCGCCCGCTCGGGATGGGGCATCAGGCCCAGCACGTTGCCGTCGGCGTTCACGATCCCAGCGATGTCGCGGGCGGCACCGTTGGGGTTGTCCGTGTAGCGGAAGACCACCTGGCCCTCACCCTCGAGGCGGTCGAGGACGTCGTCGTCGGCCACGTAGTTGCCGTCGTGGTGGGCGACCGGCATGCGCGCGGTCGCACCGTCCGCGAATGCACGTGTGAAGTCGGTCGGCCGCCCGGTCACGGCGATGTCCAGCCAGCGGCTGACAAAGCGGCCCTGGCTGTTGCCGCGCAACGCGCCGGGAAGCAGGCCCGCCTCGCACAGGATCTGAAACCCGTTGCAGACGCCGATGACGCGCCCACCGCGGCCAGCGAAGGCCGCCACCGCCTGCATGACCGGCGAGCGGGCGGCAATCGCGCCGCAACGCAGGTAGTCGCCGTAGCTGAAGCCGCCGGGCAAACCGACCACGTCGACGTCGGGCAAGGTCGGCTCGCCGTGCCAAACGCGTGCCGCTGGATGCCCGGACACAATCTCAAACGCCACCGCCAGATCGCGATCGCAGTTTGAGCCCGGGAAGGTGATCACCGCAGCCCGCACGCGCCAACTCCTATTCGACGAGGTCGACGCGGTAGCTTTCGATGACGGGATTGGCCAGCAGCTTGTCGGCCATCTCGCGCGCGTCAGCGAGCGCCTCCTCGGCCCGCGCGCGTTCGAGATCGAGCTCGAAGACACGCGCCTGGACGAGACTGCGCACACCCTGGTACCCGCTCCGCTCCAGCGAGCGTTGGATCGTCTCGGCCGCTGGATCGAGGACGCCGGGTTTGAGACGAACTTCGACGCGTACCCTCACTGCACCGACTCCGGCCCGGCCAGATCACGCGGGCCCGCTTCTGGGAGGATCCCGAGGCGTCGCGCGACCTCTTGATAGCCCTCCTCGACGCGACCGAGATCCTGGCGGAAACGATCCTTGTCCAAGCGCTCGCCGCTCGACACGTCCCACAGGCGGCAGCTGTCCGGGCTGATCTCGTCGGCGAGAACGACGCGCACGTCCTCCTCCTCCCAAAGGCGCCCGAACTCCAGCTTGAAGTCGACCAGCTTAAGGCCGACGCCCAGCAGCAGGCCGGAGAGAAAGTCGTTGATCCGGAGCGCGTAGCTGATGATGTCGTCCATTTCCTGGACCGAAGCCCAGCCGAAGGCGGTGACGTGCTCCTCGGAGACCATCGGATCGCCCAGTTCATCCGACTTGAACGCGTATTCGAGAAGCGCGCGCGGCAGCCGCTCGCCCTCGCGCAACCCGAGCCGCTTGACGATCGAACCGGCGGCGAAATTGCGAACGATCACCTCGATAGGGATGATCTCGCCCTCGCGGATCAGCTGCTCGCGCATGTTAAGGCGACGGACGAAATGCGTCGGAATCCCGATCTCCGCCAGTCGGAGCATGAAGAACTCCGAGATGCGATTGTTGAGCACACCCTTGCCGACGATGATGCCGTGCTTGCGGTTGTTGAAGGCGGTCGCGTCGTCCTTGAAGTACTGGATCAACGTGCCGGGTTCTGGACCTTCGAAGAGGACCTTGGCCTTGCCTTCGTAGAGTTGCCGCCGCCGGGACATGGCCGCTTCCGTGTCGTCGTGAGCGAGTAGGCGCCTGCCCGGGAGAGGCGCCGACGCGTCGTTCCTATAGAACAGCTTCCGAGACCCGGCAACGCGGCGCCATTGCAGCGGCACGGGCCTTGCGCTAGAAAGTTAAAGCATCGCATGAAGATGGAATGGCAAACCATGCGTCTATTGAGGCCTATCCTGCTCGCCGCCGCGCTGGCGCTGGCCGCGCCACTGCCGGCGACCGCGACCAGTCCTGCGGTTGTGTCATCCGCCGAGGAAATCGTCACCCGCGCCGATTTCGCGCTCGACTCGTTCCTCGGAGCCCTGGCCCCCGACGACGTGACCCGCCTCTACGTGCAGAACGCCTACGGCGTTCTGGTGGTGCCGGCACTGATCAAGGGCGGGTTCATCCTCGGCGCCGAGCATGGACGCGGCGTCCTGCTGGTCCGCGATACGTTCACCGGCCAGTTCGGACCACCGACCTTCTTCGAACTGATCGGCGGCAGCATCGGCTTGCAAGCCGGCGGGAAGAGCAGCGACGTGCTCATCACGGTCATGAACCCGCAGGCGCTCGAGCGTCTCCTCGACGGCGACGTTCAGATCGGCGGCGAGCTCAGCATGGCCATGATCGTCGTCGGCGGCACCTTCGGTGCGGCGACGACGAGCGCCTTCGGCGAGGACCTGTACGTCTTCGAGCGGACGCAGGGCTTCTTCGGCGGCGCCAGCATCGGCGGCGGCAGCGTCCGACCGCTCGAGAACCTCAACGCCAGCTACTGGGGTGACGGCACGACGACGCGTGCCGTCGCTCATCAGTTCGACCGCGTGGACGCGCGCAGCGCCAACCTCAGAGCGACGCTCTCCCGCTTCTGATGTGGCCAATGCGGTCGACGGAAGGCGCTCGGGTCCAGTCCGGGCGCCTTTCGCGTGTTGACAGGCCCTCGACAGAGTTTAGGTAAGCCTAAGTTCTCTTGGGTCGACTACGTTGGAGGGGTCATGCGCGCAGGATGGCGGTCCGCGTTGGTGGCGAGCATCCTCGTGCTCAGCGCCGGCGACGCCTTCGCCGAGACCCCGAACGCCCTGGCCAGCATTGCGATGATCGGCGACGTCGGCGCCAACGTCGCCGGCCCGTGCGTGACCGTCACGACGCTGATGGGCGCCGGGGTCGACCCGCACCTGTATCAAGCGAGCGCGGGCGACGTTCGCGCGTTCCAAGCCGCCGATGCGATCTTCTACGCCGGCTACGCGCTCGAAGGACAGCTCGGCGAAGTGCTGGAGGCGATGGCGGCGCGCAAGCCCACGGTTGCGGTGGGCCCGGCGTCGATCGACGTCGCCGACCTCATCACCGTGCAGGACGTCTACGGCATCGACCCGCACCTTTGGATGGACGCGTCCCTCTGGGCGCGCATCGCGCCCACGATCGCAACAACGCTGGCCGACGTGGCGCCCGACTGCGCCGCCGAAATGACAGCGGCCGCCGAGGCTTACGTGACCCAGGTCGAGGCGTTGCACGGTTGGATCGGCGCGAGCATCGCGACCATTCCCCAGGAGCAGCGCGTCCTGGTCACCGCGCACGACGCCTTCGCCTATTACGGCCGCGCCTACGGTATCGACGTCCGCGGCATCCAGGGGATCAGCACCGAAGCCGAGGCCGGCATCGCCGACATCCGCGCGGTGGTCGAGACGGTCGTCGAGCTTGGCGTGCCGGCGGTCTTCGTCGAGAGCACCATCAACCCGCGTACCGTGCAGGCAGTTATCGACGGGGCGGCCGATCGTGGCCACGAGGTGGTGATCGGCGGCGAGCTGTTCTCCGATGCCATGGGAGCGCCGGGGACGGCCGAGGGAACGTATATCGGCATGCTCCACGCGAACACCATGACCATCGTCACGGCACTCGGCGGGACGGCGGCGCCCTGGCCGGAAGCGCTGCAAGACTGGGCGACCCGCTGGTCGGTGGACGTCGCTACCCAATGATCGATCTCTAACGGTTAGCCGGCGGTGTCCATCGCCGGTCTATCCGATTGGACCAGGGGAGCGGCGATGCACCAGCAACCGTTGCATGAGCCGGGGCTCGCGCTTCACATTGAGGATCTGACCGTGAGCTATCACGGCAAGCCGGTCCTCTGGGACGCCGATGTCGACGTGCCCCCGGGCGTCATGGCCGCGATCGTCGGGCCCAACGGCGCCTGCAAGAGCACCCTGATCTAGGCGGTGTTGGGCTTGGTGCGCCCCACGGCCGGCCATATTCGCCTCTTCGGCAAGCCCTACGCCGCCGCCCGTCGCAACGTCGGCTACGTGCCGCAACGGTCGGCCGTCGACTGGGATTTCCCAACCACCGCGCTCGACGTGGTAACCATGGGCCGCTACGGCCATCTCGGCTGGTTTCGGCGTCCCGGTCGGCACGAACGAATGCTCGCCACCGCGGCGCTCGAGCGCGTCGGCATGGCTGATCTGGCACACCGCCAGATCAGCCAGCTTTCGGGCGGCCAGCAGCAGCGCGTCTTCCTTGCCCGCGCCTTGGTGCAAGACGCGGAGATCTACTTCCTCGATGAGCCGATGGCTGGCGTCGACGCACCTACCGAACGGGCGATCGTGAACCTGCTCAAAGAACTGCGCGACGCGGGGCGGACCGTTGTCGTGGTGCATCACGACCTGCAGACGGTCCGCGACTACTTCGACTGGTTGGTGATCTTGAACGTGCGCGTGATCGCGCAGGGGGTCGTCGACGCCGTGTACACGGCGGCGCACCTGCGTGCCGCCTACGGTGGGCAGATCGCCCTGATCGAGCGAGCCCCATTCACCGACGCCGCAACCCCGCGGTCCGAGGAGCCGGCGATCGTCCTGCCATGACGGACCTCGTCACGCTGCTCGCGGACCACACGGTTCAGAACGTCCTGCTCGGGGCGGTGTTCTTGGGCATCACCTCGGGCGTGCTGGGTAGCTTCGCCGTTCTGCGCCAGCAGAGCCTCCTGGGCGACACCCTTGCGCATGCCGCTTTGCCCGGCGTCTGCCTGGGTTTTCTCATCGCCGGCGGCCGCGAGCTCGGCGCGATGCTCGCAGGCGCTCTGGCGACCGCGGTCCTTGCCGCGCTCTTGATGCTGCTCTTGACCCGAAGCTCGAGGCTCAAGACGGACACCGGTCTCGGCGTGTCGCTGAGCCTGTTCTTTGCCGTCGGCGTGGTCCTTCTCACCTACATCCAGGGGACGCCCAACGCGTCGCAAGGGGGCCTCGACAGCTTTCTCTTCGGCCAGGCGGCTGCGACGCTGACAAGCGACCTCTGGGTGATGGGCGGGATCATGGCCAGCGCGCTGACGTTGGTCGTGGCCTTCTGGAAGGAGTTCAAGGTCGTCACCTTCGATCCCCAGTTCGCCGGCGCGCTCGGGCTGCCTGTTGTCGCGCTGGAGATCACGCTGACGGTGATGATCGCCCTCGCCGTCGTGATCGGCCTGCAGATGGTGGGCGTGGTGCTCATGGCGTCGATGGTGATCGCGCCCGCGGTCGCCGCCCGGCAATGGGCGCGGCGGCTTGAGCACATGGTGGTCTTGGCGGCCGCGGTCGGCGTTCTCGCCGGTGCGTCGGGTGCCTATCTGAGTGCGGTAGGCCGCAACCTGGCGACCGGCCCCCTCATCGTTCTCGCCGCTTCCGCCATGGTCGTCGTGTCGATCCTCATGGCGCCCGGCCGCGGGCTCGTTTGGGAGCAGCTCAAGCGCTGGCGGGAGCGCCGCACGCTCCGCGGTCGGCAGGTGCTGGCGACCTTGCGCGATCTGGCCGCCCATCACGGCGACCCGCATTACCCGGCGGAGAGCGGGGCGCTGGACGCCTTTCACGGCCTCGACACGCAGATCGCACTGCGTCGCCTCGAACGGCAAGGCCTGGTCCGGCGCGCCAGCCACATGCGCGACGAGCGGCTGCATTGGACGCTCACGGACCGCGGCCACGAGGCGGCGCGCGCGATCGGTGACCTCAGCGCGACAGCGGGCTGATGCTAGCCGACCTCGTCGCCAGCGCCGACCTGATGATCATCCTGACGGGTGCGCTCGTCGGCGTCGCCGGATCCCTGGTCGGCACCTTTCTGGTGCTCCGGCAGAACGCGATGCTGTCTGACGCGATCAGCCACTCCATCGTCTTCGGCATCGTCATCGTTTGGCTTCTAACCCATCAGCAGAGCGGGCCGGCGCAAATCATCGGCGCTGCACTCACCGGGCTCTTGACCGTGTTCCTGACCGAGCTGCTCGTAAGCTCGGGCAAGGTGAAGAACGACGCGGCGATCGGGCTGGTCTTCCCGGTGCTGTTCGCAGCGGGCGTGCTTCTCCTCAATCTGTACGCTCGCGACGTGCACATCGATACGCACACGGTTCTCCTCGGTGAGATCGGCTTCGTCTGGCTGAGGACCGTGCCTGTCCTCGGCCTCGACGTTCCGCAGGCGGTGGTGTGGATGACGGTCGTGACGCTGGTGAACGCCGCCTTCGTCGCGCTCTTCTTCAAGGAGCTGAAGCTCGCGACGTTCGACCCGGAGCTTGCCCGAGCGCTGGGCTTCGCGCCGGGTCGACTGTTCTACGCCCTGTTGGCGCTGACCAGCATCACCGCGGTTGCCGCGTTCGACGCCGTGGGCGCGGTGCTCTTCGTCGCGTTCGTCGTCATTCCGCCGGCCGCAGCCTACCTCCTCACGGACCGCCTCGCCCCGATGCTCGCGATTGCCGCCGCGATCGCCGTGGCGTCGAGCGTCACCGGACACGGCCTCGCGGTCCGGCTGGACGTCTCCATCGGCGGCATGATGGCCGTGATGACAGGCGCCTTTCTCGGCGTCGCCTTCCTTGCTGGGCCGCGCTACGGCCTGGTCGCCCAAGCGTTCCGCGCCTGGCGTCAACGCTTCGCCGACGAGCAGCGCGCGCTCGTCGTTCATCTCTACGATCACGAGGGCACGGCGGCGCGTGACGAGGAGAACGTGGTCTCGGCGTTGCACGAGCACTTGTCCTGGGATCGGCGCAAGTCAGCCGGCGTGCTCGCGCGCAGCCTTGCCGCCGGTCTCGTGCTGCGGGAGGGCTCGGTGCTACATCTTACAGAGAAGGGGCGAGCGGCCGCCCGTGACCTGCTCGAGCCCTGGCACCGTCAGGCGGGCTGAGCATGGCGCCACGAAGGTCGGCCCGGCTCCAGATTGACGATTGGTCGCGCTGAGCGGAATGTAGGAGTGATGGTTGCTCGGCTTCGTTTGTGGGTCGGGCTGAAAAGGGAACACGGTGCGGCGTCGCGTACAAGGACGCCAAAACCGAGGCTGCCCCCGCAACTGTAAGCGGTGAGGCACGGCCCGACCGAGCCACTGGACGCGCCCGAATGGGCTCGCCGGGAAGGCAGGGCTGCTGCCGGAGACCCGCGAGCCAGGAGACCTGCCATCACCGCCCTGGCGGTTCGTGGGACGGGGTGCGCCTGCGGAACGACACGTCGGCCCGAGCTGGGCTCGCGCGCGTTCTCGCTCCCCTCCCGTGCGTCGCCGCAACAACGCGCCGTGATCGGAGGGATCAACGCCATGTTCCGCCTGCCCGCGACAGCTCTCGCCCTCGCGCTTGTGAGCGCGCCCGCGCTCGCACACTTCCAGCTGGTCTACACGCCGGATTCCAATCTGGAGACAGCGGGCGAGATCCCGATGAAGCTCCTCTTCTGGCATCCCATGGACAACGGCCACGTCATGGACATGGCCGAGCCGCAGCAGTTCTTCGTTCGCTTTCGCGGCGAGCGGACCGACCTCAAGCCCAGCCTAAGCCCGGTGAGCTTCGTCGGCCTCGAGAACGAAGGCCAGGCCTTCAGCGCCGCGACCGAGGTGCGGCGCGCCGGGGACTACACGTTCGCGGTTGTGCCCCAGCCCTACTACGAGGAGAGCGAGGACATTTTCATCCAGCAGATCACCAAGAACATCGTGAACCGCGGCGGTCTGCCCGTGGACTGGATGGAGCCGGTGGGCCTGCCCGCCGAGATCGTGCCGCTGAACAAGCCCTACGGCGTCATCGCCGGTTCGACCTTCTCGGGCATCGTGCTCGCGGACGGCGAGCCTGTGGCCGGTGCGGAGATCGAGATCGAGTACCTCGCGGCGGAGCCCGACCTCGAGACCAATCGGCCCGCGAGCGAAGCGGCCGCGGGCGTGCCGGGTGGCGCCATCGTCGCCATCACCAAAGCCGATGGCAGCTTCACGTTCGGCATCCCCAAGGCTGGGCATTGGGGGTTCGCCGCCCTCGGCGTCGGCCCCACGAAAGAGCACGCGGGCAAGGAGCTGAGCCAGGACGCCGTCCTCTGGGTCTACGCCCACGAGCTCGATTGAGGCGCGGGCCATGCACATCGTCGACGGCGCGCTCTCGACCGAAGTGGTCGTCGGTGGCGCCGTCCTCGCCGTCGGCGGCCTGGCGGTTGGGCTTCGCTCGCTCGACCTTGAGCGTATCCCGGCCACCGGGCTGCTCGCCGCGACGTTCTTCGTCGCCTCGCTCATCCATGTGCCGGTCGGCCCATCCAGCGTCCATCTGATCATGAATGGGCTTGCCGGCCTCGTGCTCGGCTGGGCCGCGTTTCCGGCACTCTTCGTCGGTCTTCTGCTGCAGGCCGTCTTCTTCGGCTTCGGTGGCGTGACCGTGCTTGGCGTCAACACCGTCGCCATCGCGCTGCCAGCGGTGGTCGTGGGCCTCCTCTTCCGGCGGCTGATCCGCGGGAGCGGCACCACGACCGCGACGGTCTGCGCGGCGGCTGCCGGCGGCGGTGCCATCGCGGGCACCGCTATCCTTGTCGCGGCGGCCCTGGCGCTGACCGGCGAGGCGTTCGTCCCCGCCGCCAAGCTGGTGCTCATCGCGCATGTCCCGGTGATGGTCGTCGAGGCATTCGTCTGCGCGGCGGCCGTCGGCCTCATCCGCCGGGCCAAGCCCGAGCTGCTCGTTCATGCGCCGGCCGGGGCGACCGCGCATGTCTAGAAGCTGGATCGGCGGGCTGTTGTTGGCGCTGAGCCTGCTCACGGCCAATACCGCCAGCGCGCACGGCGTCATTGCCGCCGCCTGGCCCGCGGGCGACGTGATCGAGGGTGAGATCGGCTTCTCGACCGGCAACCTCGCACCGGAAGGGACCGTCGTCCGCGTCGAGACCGCGGACGGCCGCGCGCTCGGCACGACGCAGGTCGAGGCCGACGGGCTGTTCCGCTTCAGACCGACCGAGGCCGTGCCGCACCGCTTCCTAGCGGATTTGGGCCAAGGGCATGTCGCCCAGATCGAACTCGGGGTCGATGAGCTGCCCGCTGCCCTCGCCGCCGCTGCCGCGCCGGCGACAGCGACGGCCGCGACGGACCCTGGGCGCGCCGATGCCGTCGACGTCGCACGGATCGAGGCGGCCGTGGCTGCGGCGGTGCAGCGCGAGCTGGCGCCGTTGAAGCGGCAGCTCGCGGAGCGCGAAGGCGCCGCGAACCTGCAGTCCATCATCGGGGGGCTCGGCTACATCTGTGGCATCTTCGGGCTCCTTTTCTTCATCTACGCACGCCGTGGACGGCGCTGAAATGGGGCACACCGGAGCGGAGCACGCCGCACTGGCGCCGACCGTCGCCGTTACCGGACCGATCGCCGGGCTCGATCCACGGACGCGGGTTCTTGCTGCGGCCATCTTCGCCGTGGTGGTCGTTTCCCTCGCCGATCTCCGCGTGCTGACGCTTGCCGTCGCCGCCGCGCTGGCAGTTGCGATCATCACCCGCGTGCGGCCGCAGCCGACGATCCGCAGGCTGCTCACGATGGATGGGTTCGTCGTGGCGATGCTGGTGCTTCTACCCTTCACCACGCCCGGCACGACAGTTGCTGCTTGGGGGCCGCTCGAGGTCTCCGCCGAAGGGCTGCATCTCGCCGTAGCCATCGCGCTCAAGGCCAACGCCATCGTGCTGATGATGCTGGCGCTCGTCGGCACGCTCGAGCCGGCGACGCTGGGCCACGCCCTACGCCGGCTCGCCGTGCCGACGGC
>CAYUKE010000021.1:0-8344 GCA_964445185.1 uncultured Geminicoccaceae bacterium | reverse complement strand
GGGGGGGGGGGGGCCCCCCCTTCCGGGGGGGGGCTGGCCCGACGGCCCTCGTTCACCTCCTGCTCTTCAGCGTCCGCTACATCGACGTGTTGGGCATCGAGTATCGCCGGCTGCGGCTCGCCATGCGGGCGCGGGGCTTCGCGCCCAAAACCGACCGGCACACGCTCCGCACCTTCGGCTTTCTGGTTGGCATGCTGGTCGTCCGCGCCGCCGAACGGTCCGAGCGTGTGCTCGACGCGATGCGGTGCCGCGGCTTCGATGGCCGGTTCCACGCTCTGGCGACCACGCGCTTCGCGCTCGCGGATGCCGTCGGCCTGGCCCTGCTGGCCGCCGGCCTCGGGCTGCTCGTGGCGCTGGAGATGAGCGTTGCCGCTGCTTGAGCTCGACGACGTCCACTTCGCCTATCCCGGCCACCCGTCCGTGCTCCAGGGCGTGGCGCTTGCGCTGATGCCGGGCGACCGGATCGCGATCACCGGAGCCAATGGCGCCGGCAAGAGCACGCTTCTGAAGCTCGCCGTGGGGCTTGTGCGCCCAGCCGCCGGCCGGGTCTTCGCGTTCGGCAGCGAGCGCCGCGCGGAGGCCGACTTCTATGAGGTTCGCCGCCGCGCGGGCCTTGTCTTTCAGGACGCGGACGATCAGCTCTTTTGCCCGACGGTCCTGGAGGACGTTGCGTTCGGACCGCTGAACCTCGGCAAGACACCCAATGAAGTCCGCGACATCGTCGAGCAGACGCTCCGGGACCTAGGGCTCCTCCACCTCCGCGACCGCGTCACCCACAAACTCTCCGGTGGCGAGAAGCGCCTAGTCAGCGTCGCCACCGTCCTTGCCATGGCGCCCGACGTGCTCCTGCTCGACGAGCCCTCGACCGGTCTCGACGAGCCGACCACCGAACGGCTCATCGCCATCCTCAATGCGCTGCCACAGTCGCTCCTGATCGTTAGTCACGACGCGCACTTCCGCCGCAAGGTCGCGATGAGCGAGCTGCGTCTTGAGCAGGGGCGCTTGATCGACCACGAACCGCGTTGTCCACATGCACTGGCGCCGGGCGCGCGCACCGCCGCCGAGTGATGCACGCCGCGCCCTCTCGACGACGATCGACCGGAAGGACCGAACCCATGCTCGCCATTCGCGCAACGATCATCACCGGCATCGTGATCCTCGCGGGCTCCGCGAGCGCCGATACGATCGAGGTCGGCGCGCTGACAATCGATGCGCCCTGGGCCAGAGCGACACCGGCCGCAGCTCCCGTCGCCGGCGGCTACCTGACCATCACCAACAACGGCGACACGGCCGACCGCCTCATCGCCGGCGCTGCCGCCTTCGCCGGCCGCATCGAGATCCATGAGATGGCGATGACCGACGGAGTGATGCGGATGCGCGAGCTCGCCGACGGCCTCGAGATCGCACCCGGCGAGACCGTGGTCCTCGAACCCGGCAGCTACCACGTGATGTTCATGCAGCTTGCGGCGCCGCTGGTCGAGGGCGAGACGCGCGACGTCACGCTGGAGTTCGAGCGAGCCGGCTCGGTCGACCTTTCGTTCGCGGTCCGGTCCCTGGCTGCCGGCAGGAGCGACGGCAGCCAGGAATCCAACTGACGCCGGACGCTCTCAGTCCTCCACCCAGACCGACACGCTGCCACCGCCGCAGCGAAACTCGGCCCAGCCGTCTGCGTTGGCTGTCACCGGCTGGCCGTCGTTGCCGAGACGGTCGCTGAAGCGGGCGTTCGGCCGGCGGGTGTCCATCCACTTCGTTCCCGCCGGGCCGTCGCTCATCACGACCGCCATGGCCTTGCCGTGCTCGCCGTCGCCCAGACGCACCCAGCCGATGCAATTGAAATGGTCGATGTAGTCGAGCTGCTCGCCATAGGCGTGATCCCGGCGCACAGCCAGCAGCGCATCGAGCACGGGCCGATGCGATGGCATGACGATGTGGTGCAGATTGCCGTCGCCGCCGCGGTCCTCATAATCCGCGCCGTAATAGTCGGCGTGGAAGATGCAAGGATAACCCTCGCGACGCAGCAGGATGACAGCGTAGGCGAGCGGCTTGAACCACGGCTCGACCACGGACTCCAAGGACTGCAACGGCTGGCTGTCGTGGTTCTCCACGAAGGTGACCGCCTGCCAGGACCGCTCTTTCATCAACGAACGGTCGAGCAGGCGACGCATGTCGTAGTGGCCGCCGCCGCGACTCGCTTGATGGAAGTTGTAGTGGAGCGGAACGTCGAACAGCGCCATGCGCCCGCCCACCGCGTCGAGATACCAATGCAGCGTGCCGGGGTCGTTCGCCCAATACTCACCGACGAAAAACAGATCGCGGCCGGCATGCTTCTCCAAGCGGTCGACCCAGATTGGGAAGTACCAAGCCGAGATGTGCTTGATCGCATCGAGACGGAAGCCGGCCGCACCGGTCAAGTCGAGGAACCACTTGCCCCACGCCACGACCTCGTCCTGTACCTCGACGCTCTGGAAATCGAGATCGGCGCCGAGCAGGTAGGAGAAGTTACCTTTTTCCAATGCCACGAAGTCGTCGAAGCGCTTGCCGTCGAAGAGGTAGACAAAGCCGCGCTCGCCCGAGAGCTCGTCCCAGTCGACGGCATCGAAGTGCCACCAGTGATACTGGAACGTAGAGTGAGCGCCGGCTCTACCGGGAAAGCTGAAGTGCGTGTAGGAGCTGATGTCGCGTGCAGGCGCAGCCGGCGTTAGCCGATCGTGCTGGTGATAGGGGGTCGCGCGAACCCGCTCCGCGTTGTCGCCGCCGATCCGGTGATTGAGCACGGCATCGGCGTAGACGTCGATCCCGGCTGCGGCGAGCGCACGGGTCGCCGCCAGATACTCGTCCTTGGTCCCGTACTTGGTGCGTACCGACCCTTGCTGGTCGAATTCGCCTAGGTCGTACATGTCGTAGACGGCGTAGCCGACGTCGGCTCCGCCGCCCAATCCCTTGTAGGCGGGCGGTAGCCACAGCGCCGTGAAGCCGGCCGCACGCAGATCCACCGCCTGTGCCGCCAAGTCCCGCCAAAGCGCGCCATCGGCTGGCAGATACCAATGGAAGTACTGCATCATGACGCCGTTGATGGCTGCCATCGCCTGAGCCTCTCTCCGGGTTACGGCAGGCTGATCGCACGTCGGCAACGCGGCGTCCTCCGACGCGTTGGTCGGTCAGGATAGGACGCTCAGACGTGCGGGCGGGGGTTCTGGCGGATCTCGAGACTGCGGCGGGCGACCTCGCGGCGCAGATCGCGGCGCATGGCGGCCGCGTCGTACCGCCGACGATCCGCTTCTGTCAGGACTTGGAGGGCCGGCACGCGGACGGGCCGACCGTCCTCGTCGACCGCCACCATGTTGACGTAGCAGGTGATCACGTGCCGCTCGTTCTTCTCGATGATGTTCTCGGCGATCGCCCGGATGCCGACCTCCATCGAGGTATGGCCCGTGTAGTTGATCGACGCGAGAAACGTCATCAACTCGCCGACGTGAACCGGTTCACGGAAGACGACCTGGTCGACCGAGACCGTCACGGCATAGTGGTTCGAATAGCGTGACGCGCACGCGTAGGCGACCTGGTCCAGCATTCGAAGAATCGCGCCGCCGTGAACGTGGCCGGAGAAGTTGGCCATGTCCGGCGTTGCCAGGACAGTCATCCTCAGCGTCTTGTGCTGCGGGTCCTCTTCGTACATCGGCGTCGCCCCGGAGGTTGCAACAACGCAGTGTATGGCGTTCCGCCGCGTCGCACGCGGCCGCTACGGCTCGTCCTAAAGGCGGGGTCAATCCCAGTCGCGCTGTCTGAAGCTGGCAACCTCGGCGCCGTCGCTATCGAGCAGCGTCAGTTCCGTTCCATCACGGCGAAAGCCGCGGGTCCGATCCAGAATGGCGAAGAGCGCCTGCTCGCGCTCCATCTGCGGCGGCGGGCACGCCATCCGCGTCGCGGCGAGTGGCCCGACGGTGAGCGCGTCGCCTTCGAGTTCGTAGCCGCCTGTGAAACGGTTGCAGCCGCCGTGGCCGACAACGCGCCCCTCGTCCTCGAAGCGCACGAACTGCTCGACGTCTTCGACCGTGGCGTCAACCGTTCCGAGCCGCAAGGGTTCCCACTCGCTCCCGGCAAGCGCGTCGCGCGCGGCCGCGTCCTCCAGTGCACAGGCTGCCAGGGCACATGCTGCACCAACCATCGCCGGAAAGCCTCTCATCGCTCGAACTCTTGCTGGCGACCGTCAACGACGGCCACGGTTTGCACGCGCGTCCTGGTGCCCGGTTGGCGTGATGCGCGCAAGCCTCAGCGGAAGGCCGGCTCGTCGAAGCTACGCAGTTTGCGCGAGTGCAGGACGTCGGTTCCGCCTTCGCGCAGGATGCGCACCGCCTCGATGCCGATCTCCAGGTGCTGGCTGACCCGCTGCCGGTAGAACTGGTCGGCCATGCCGCGCAGCTTGAGTTCGCCATGCAGCGGCTTGTCGGAGACGCAGAGGAGCGTGCCGTATGGGACGCGGAAGCGGAAACCATTGGCGGCGATCGTCGCGCTCTCCATGTCGACGGCGATGGCGCGGCTCTGGTTCAGGCGTTCGTAAAGCTCCGCGTAGCGCAACTCCCAGTTGCGATTGTCGGTGGTCGCCACCGTGCCGGTCCGCATGCGCGTCTTGAGGTCGAGGCCTTCGAGGCCGGTCACCCGCGCCACCGCGGATTGCAGCGCGCCCTGCACTTCCGCGATGGGCGGCACCGGCACGAACAGCGGCAGCTCCTGGTCGAGCACGTGGTCATCGCGAACATAGCCATGCGCAAGCACGTAGTCGCCGAGCTGCTGCGAGCGCCTCAGCCCCGCGCAATGGCCGAGCATCAGCCAGCAATGCGGCCGCAACACCGCGAGGTGGTCGGTGATGGTACGCGCGTTGGACGGACCGACCCCGATGTTGACCAAGGAGATGCCGCCGCGATCGCGCCTGACGAGATGGTAGGCGGGCATCTGTGGCAGGTGCGGTGGGTGCTCGCCCGCGGGACCGTTGGGTCGCCAACCCGAGGGCGTGGTGATGACGTTACACGTTTAGACCAGGGAGTCTAACTCGAAGCTCTCCTCCCAGTCCTGACGGCCGAAGGCGGCGAAGCGGTCGACGTAGCGCTGGTAGTTGGTCAGGAGCACGAACCGCTGGAAGTACTCAGGCGCGGTCGCGGTGTAGTGATGCAACCGCTGCAGCGAGTAGTCGGTCCGCTCGGCGGTGAACAGCGCCAGGGGCTGGATCGGCGTATCTGGCGGCCGGTAGAAGCCATTGGCAACACGGTCGTCGGTGTAGCGAAGGTCCGGCAGGACGAAGCGGCTGCCGAGTTCCGCGCTGTGCGGCCCGGCGAGCTCGAGACCGGACTGGTCGACGACGAAGGGCAGCGGGATCGCCCGGTCCGACCGACCGACGACCATCGGCACGCGGTGGTGCTCCATCAGCCTTTGAGTGTTGTCGAGCAGATAGCCGCGGAAGAGGTCCGGCCGCGTGACGGTGGTGCCGAAGATCCCCGGGTCGGTGAGTGCGCCGAAGGCCACGCGGGCGTCGATGTTGAGCCGTTCCGCGCCGACGCGGAGACCGAGGAACGGGTAGGTCGCTTCCAGCGGCGGCGCGCCTTTGACGCCACCCTCGAAGGCACGAAACGCAGCCTCGACTGCGGTCGCGGCCGTGCCGTAAAGCGCGATCAGTCGCTCGACGACGCGCGTAGGCTCGTCGATCGCCTCGGGCTCCTGCACGCCCAGCCTGGCGAACGTGTGCTCGAGCCCATCCATCGACGACTCCCCTGTTGGACAAGGCGTTGCTACCTCAGGTGAGCTGACGGCGAAACCTCTACCGTGCGTTGATCAGCTGGTTGCCCCACCGTCCGCAGAGGATGCTCCGCGCCATGGCCGCCCCGCTGCTCAGCCTCAAGGCCGCCCGCCTTGCCTTCGGCCGCCGCGTCCTGCTCGACGGCGTCGACCTGCAGCTTGACGCGCGTGCGCGCGTCGCCCTCATCGGCCGCAATGGCGCTGGCAAGTCGTCGCTGCTGCAGGTGCTGGCAGGCACCCTCGGGCTCGACGACGGCGAGCGGGCGACGGCGCCGCGCCTGCGGACGGCTTACCTACAACAGGCGCCAACTTTTGACGGGGCTTCCTCGACGCTGGCCTGGCTGACGCGCGCCGACGCCGAGGCGCCCGAGGGAGTAGCCGAGCACGCGGCGGCGGCCCTCCTGGATGATCTTTCGCTCGCCGGAGCCACAGTCCCGGCGACCCTTTCCGGTGGTCAGCAGCGCCGCCTCGCCCTGGCCCGGACGCTTGCCGTAGGGGCCGACGTGCTGCTCCTCGACGAGCCCACCAACCACCTCGACCTCGAAACGATTTTCTGGCTTCAGGACCGGCTGCGCGACTTCGCCGGCGCGGTGGTCGCAATCAGCCATGATCGGGCGTTCCTCGATGCCACCGCCGGCCGCTGCTGGTGGCTGGACCGCGGCAGCCTGCTCGACCTCGCGGTGCCTTTCCGCGACATTGAGGAGGCGATCGCCAACCGGCTGGAGATCGAGGCGCGCAACGCCGCTCTGCTCGACAAGCGGATCACCGAAGAAACCCGCTGGTCGCGCGAGGGGATCACGGCCCGGCGCAAGCGCAACCAGGGCCGTCTCCGCCGCCTCGAAGCGATGCGCGCGGAACGCTCCAGACGGCGGCCGACGGTGGACGCGGCGAAGCTCGAAACCGGCGCGGCACCGCCCTCCGGCTCGCTCGTGATCGACGTAGAGAACATCACCAAGCGCTATGACGATCGGACGATCGTGCCGGCCTTCTCGACCCGCATCCTCAAGGCCGAGCGGGTCGGCGTGGTCGGCCGCAACGCCGCCGGCAAGTCGACGCTGCTGGCGCTGCTCACCGGCCGCCTCGAGCCCGACAGCGGGACGGTGCGGCTTGGCACCAACCTGAATATCGGCTGGTTCGAACAGGATCGATCGTCGCTGGACCTCGCCCGGACACCCTGGGAAACCCTCTGCCCGGACGGCGGCGACCATGTCGACGTCCTGGGCCGGCAACGCCATGTCATTGGCTATCTGAAAGACTTCTTGTTCGACGAAGCCCAGGCGCGCACGCCGTGCCGAGCGCTCTCGGGCGGCGAGCGCAACCGCCTGCTGCTCGCGCGCATCCTCGCCCGACCGTCGAACCTGCTGGTCCTCGACGAGCCGACCAACGACCTCGACATGGAGACCCTCGACGTGCTGAGCGAGGCCCTCGCCGACTATGCCGGCACGCTGCTCGTCGTCAGCCCCGACCGCGACTTCCTCGACCGCACGGTGACCAGCACGATCGCCTTCGAGGCCGATGGCCGGCTGGTCGAATACGCCGGCGGCTACACCGACATGCTGCGCCAGCGCCAGGAGGCGGCGGCCGCCGCCAATCCCGCCGCTGCCACCCGCCCAGCGTCGCGTGGCCGCGACTTCACAACACCCGGCAAGGAGCGGCGTAAGCACGAGCGCGAGGTCGCGAAGGCCGAGCGCGACGTCGAGCGGCTGCAGGCCGAGATCTCGGCGATCGAGGCCGAGCTCGCCGACGGCTCGCTCTTCACCCGCGAGCCCGAACGCGCCACGGCGCTCGCGGCCGACCTCCAACGCCTGCGCGTGGAGCAGGAGCTGGCCGAGGCGCGTTGGCTCGATCTCGCCGAAGCTCTCGACGACGGCTGATTCACGGCGGCGGATGACGCGCCGCCGACCGTCGAGGCCCGCGGCCGTCCGGCACGCGACAGTTCTGCGGGATCGGGCTAACTATGGCGGTGGACCGCTTGGAGCCGACACGATGAACGCGCAACTCGCTCCCGACCCCGCGATCCGGGCGCCCTCCGCTGCCTTCGACTGGGCGGACCCGTTCTTTTTCGAGGATCAGCTGAGCGAGGAAGAGCGGCTCATTGCTCAAACCGCGCGCGCCTTCGCCCAGGAGCGGCTGCTGCCCCGGGTCGTCGAGGCGACGCGCGCGGAGCGTTTCGATCCGGCCATCATGCGCGAGTTCGGCGAGCTCGGGCTGCTCGGGGTGACGATACCGGAGACGTACGGCACGGCCGGCAGCTCATACGTCGTCTACGGACTCATCGCGCGCGAGATCGAACGGGTCGACAGCGGCTACCGCTCAGCGCTCTCCGTCCAATCGTCGTTGGTGATGCACCCGATCCACGCCTATGGCGACGAGACCCAGCGCAAGACATGGCTGCCGCGTCTGGCGACCGGCGAGATCGTCGGCTGCTTCGGCTTGACCGAACCCGACGCGGGTTCGGACCCGGCGTCGATGCGGACCCGGGCGCGAGCGGTCGCCGGAGGCTACCGGCTGTCGGGCGCCAAGACGAGGATCACCAACTCGCCGATCGCCGACATCT